>JALSOD010000087.1 GCA_026986655.1 Caldifarciminota bacterium
CGTGTGTGAAGATAAAGAGACATAAACAATTTATCAAAGACCTGAGGAGAATGCGACTGACTGATGGCCAGTTTCAAAAATTAGCAAAATGCATAACCCTACTTGCAGAGGGTAAGCCATTACCGGCGGACTTCAGGGACCATGAATTAATAGGGGTATGGCGCGGTTTTAGAGAATTTCATCTGGGAGGGGATGTATTAGTAATATATCGCTCATGTGAACAGGAAATCGTTCTTGTCCGTATTGGCACACACAGTCAACTGTTTAAATAAGAAACCAACAAAGTTCACAAAAAAGCTTTTTTATAAGCGATATAAACGATCTGAGGATAATAACTATGTATAAACAGGGAGGTACATGCCCAATCTGCGGAAGAGGCAGTCTGAGGGCAACCAAAAACAAAGAAGAATTTAAATATAGAGGCAATGTTCCTTCTCTTGAGCTTACCTGCTATTCTTGCAAGGTTTGTAATGAAAGCTTTTTTGACAACGAGGAAATGAAGGCTCATCAAAAAACAGTTAAAGATTTCCATCGGAAGGTGGGAACTGGCTACCTCCCTTCCTAAATGTTATTATATTTTAATTCATTGTGGCCCGACAATCCGCCTTACTCCTGCAGGTGAAATAAGTTTTTCAATCCAACTTATTGGAGCTCCCTTATCTGTAGATAGGGTAAAAAAAGCGCGTTGTTTGGCACGTGAAAAGGCAACGAAAAAAGACCTAAGTTCTTCATCTTTATCAGGCTTTAGGCTCCACCAAGTTTTATTATCAAGTCCGTAAAAAATCATAGTATGGAATTCTAGCCCCTTGGCTTTATGAATTGTCATTAGTGGAACTTGGCCAATACCTTCAAATTGATCAAGTGCCGCATGCCAATTATTGGCATCTTTACAACTTTCAAGCAAGAGTTTGATAAACCCATCCAGAACCCTATCCAAATCCTGCTGCCGTCTATAAGCCGGGAAAGAGCTTTTGAGGTTTGACAGACCAATAAAATCACATACAAAGAAAAATATCTTACTGAGGACATCCTTATCAGATGAACAGTATCGCATTTTTCCCCTTAACTCTTGGATAAACCTTCCCAGTTTCCGTTGAAGTCTTTTTTGCCCCATTACGTCATCAGGAGGGATTCCCCAAAGAAATTCCAAATTTTTTCGAACAGCATTCCATGCCTCAGGATGCCTTTCAATGCTGCCAAGACGAAAAAGAGGAAGGAAAATAGCTGTCAAATCTTCTCCAAGTAAATCCTGAATCGCAATTGTCCCAACATTACGAGCGACATTCCGAAGTTTGATTCCCTGTGTAGTGAAAAATGGGAATAGCTCTTTTTCTATGCTATCTGGATAAGACCGAACGAGTATAGCTATTTCATGTGGGGAGATGCCTTTTTCAATTTCTTTGGCGATCCATCTGGCGATTCCAGCTGCCTCTTCTGAGCTGGTATTGTATTGCCAAATAGCTGCAACTTCTCCTGCCACACTACATTCAGCATGTGCTATTGGGCATTTTGATGCTGGATTAATACGTTGGGCAATAACATGCTGAATGCGGACAAGGTCTCTATGGGATCGCCAGTTAGAGATTAGTATATATTCTTTTGCGTTAAAATCAGTCTCAAAACTTTGAAAGGCTTCATGGCTCATAGCCCCTGCCCACTTCATAATGGACTGTTTATCATCTCCTACAGCAGTAAAAAGAGTTTTACTATCTTTAAAAGCTGTCAACAGTAGCTCGTATTGAGCGCTGGTTGTATCTTGAAATTCATCTAGAAAAATAAATGGATAAGTAGCCTGCATAGCGCGACGAATATAAAGATTTTCACGCAATAACCATTCTACAAGGCGGTTTATCATGGAAAATGTAAGATAGACGTTGTCTTTCCCCTCATATAGGAATTTCCAGAAGGCCTTTTCTACTTTGTGCTTTTCATTTAGAGGAAGTTGTGTGTTTGCAATCCGACGTTCAAGTTCACCCACATTTATTCCACGGAAACCGTGAGCATCCAAAAAGTCGTCCAGTTGAGGTTTGGTTGGGAAATAAATTCTATAGTTAGGTGGCGGAATATATGATTTTTCTGGTATTGCTAATCGAAATCGGTCTAGTAAATTTTTTGTAAAGGCATCAAAAGTCAGGGAGTCAAAACGCCTTGTCTGCTCATGAGGGCATCGCTTTTGAACGCGCTGGGCCAAATTGCTTGCAGCATCCCGCTTAAAACTAATTGCCAAAATACGTTTAGGTGCAGGACATATTCCTGTTTGCAAGAGATAGGTGGCCTTTTGAGCAAGAAATTCTGTCTTCCCAGCTCCAGCGCCAGCCGTAACATAAATACTACAGTTCGTTTCCCTTAACGCATCCCACGCATTTGATTCTAGATCGCTAACACCTTGAGGCTTCCATAATTCAGGCGCTATATATGGCATTTATTAACCTACAATCCAATAGATTTTTTAACATATTCAATTAGGGCCTTAATAGCAAAAGGTGCATGAGATTTGAGAACATCATCAGTAATGCCAGAAAGTGCAATTAAATGGGTTTCTGGCTTGCTCCTACGAAGAAAAAGATAAGGATACCATTTAAAATACTCATCAAACTCCTCACCATATAGTTCCGGTTTTCCGCCTGTTTTAAGTGTTTCTTTTTTGGCCTTCATAATCTCCTGACGTGGACCCTGGCCTCCTGAAACAGCTTTTTGATAAGCTTCAAAAAAAGCACTCAACATGGCAAAATCAAAATCAAGGGGACTTGAGAAGAATATTCCTTTTTTCTTAAGGGCCTTAATCCAGTTATTTTCTTCAAGATTGTGCATCAGTTCACTGTCTGACAGGGTATTTATTTCTGGGAGTTCTATGAGCTCGTCATCTTTAAGGTAGATTCCAAAAGTAGATAATTTTTGTGCTATGTTACGGATCACATTTGCACCACCATGACTACGGCCCAGATCTAAATCAAGAAGGGTGGCATAGGGAAGATTAAGTTCTGAAAGCAATTTCCAAAAATGCGCGATATGACGGCCACCCAACGGAACAATCGGCACAAATGAGGGATCAAGTTGAACGCCCATAGCTTCTGCAATCTTGGGAATCACCAGCTTTTCTGAATCTCCCTCTGCCAGGATAACAAAACGTGCAAAATATAGTTCCGGATAGGCTCTAACAGCGAGTCTTACAAATTTGGAGGCTTCTACATCATCTTCAGGGAGTTTCAGCTTTGTTATAGACGAAAACCGCTTTTCCCGGTCAAGTCTGAAATATCTCACTTCTTCAGGTTCTATTCGGCTTAAAATAGCTGGCGAATGGCTGGACAAAACTACTTGGGCTGAATCAAAGGCAGCAATATCTCGTACCAAAGAAACTATTCTAGATAAAAAGAAGGGGGAAAGGTTGTTTTCCGGCTCCTCTATTCCCAATAAGGTGAGATAAGCCCTGTGCAATTTTTCATCGTCAAAGGCCTCTTTACCTTCTTTTGAGCAGAAAATTTTTTGTTCAACTTCTAATATTGTTGCAATCAGCGCAATATAAAAAAGTGAACGCTGACCATCACTCAAATCTGCTAAAGTTCGCTCTTGGCCAGCTTCATCTGGATAAAAAACAAACTCGGCCTTTCGAGTAAATTCTTCAAAACGATTTTCCAACAAACGTAAAAAAGGTATAGTATCTGTATCAGCTTCATGCACTTGTATCCATCGCCGTTCTAGACTTTT
>JALSOD010000088.1 GCA_026986655.1 Caldifarciminota bacterium
ATCGAACATTCGTTTTTGATTTCGTATAGCAAGGGTTTTAAATTTTTGGAAGAAGAGCGCCGGGGGTGGGATTCGAACCCACGCGGGCACACGCCCAACGGCTTAGCAGGCCTTTAGAATCGCTCCAAATCGAGAATACTCCAACGATACAGCTTCAAATCACGAAAGAAGATGTAGAAGACTATTTAGAGACGAAAGGGAGCGATTGGAGTCCGAAGCACTATAGGGATGAAAAGTGGATTTTAGAACAATTTTTGAGAATAACAAATGGAATTGTTACATTTGATACTGTAAAGCAATATATTAAGGAGATAAGCTGCTATGCGAAGAGGAGGAGCTATGCCAATTCTGTTTGCAGATTTCTGGAATTCATTAGAAAGAAAAAGAATTTTGACGTGACTCCATTTATAGAATTACTGAAGGAGATTAAACCGCCGAAGAAAGAGAAAGCGTTGTTTGCCGAACCGGAAGAGGAAGTTTTCACTCTAACTTTAGAGGATATCCAAGAATCAATTAAGATTATAGCTAATAATTGTAAACCCGTTACTGCTCTGAGAGCCATATCTCTCATTGTATTTATGGCAACCACAGGGGTAAGGCCGGAAGAGGCTTGCAGTAAAAAGGTAAGCGGAATATATACACCCGGGATTCAGAAAAGGCATATCGATTTAAGTAAGGATTACATAATTCTGCCTGCTGAAATCAGTAAGACGGGATACAAGAGAGTTCTACCAATTCATCCTCAGCTTAAACCCTTACTTGAGAAGCTGCTTAAGGATTGGCCTAAAGAGGATCTATGGAACTATGACACTTTGCAGAAGATAATCCAGAAGACACCGATAAAGCAGATGAAGAGGCTTAGGAAGTTCTTTGTTAAGCACTCTGCCAAGATAGGTTTTCCGGAACTATACAGGATAGCTATTGCAGGGCATGACGAGGAGGAGTTAGTTAAGCTAAAAGTTACTCCCGAATTCTACTCTAAATTCACTCCTCAGGAAATCGTAAACGTTTACATGGAATATTGGGGGAAGGTTGAGATTCTGCCTCCAGATATTGATATTTAAAGCCCGCCTGCATGGAAAATTTTTACACCCTACACGTCGGATCGATCGTCCGACGCCTATATCAAAATATCTTCTCTCATGCCTTCTTTAACCAAAATCTCACTCCTAAGCAGTCTTCCAATCCTCGAAGTATTCTTTAACGACATAATTATAAAAGTTGAAGATAAATTATCTACAACTTGTTTTGAAGAAATGAAAAAGAAATAGTGGATGCTAAATAAATTTAAACTTAATCATTTACAAGTTCCGGTTTTAATAACTTAATGTTTTGCTCAACCCAATTTACCCAATTTCTAAGACTTACATGGTCAACCCCTATCCGACTGGCGATTTCTCGGTAACTATAACCTAATTCGTCTTTTACTATTCTATACATCCCATAAAAAGCCACAGCTATGTTCTTAAGTCTTCTAATAGTTCTTCCATCAAAACCCTCTGTTTTTATTCCCTCTTCTAGAGCCTTAATGTGTTCAAAGGCATCCCTATACACTTTTGCTTTTCTCTCTTGGCTGAGTTTCTCATATTGCTCTACCAAGTCTTCGGAGGGCGCTCCAATGTAAATTGGATTTGGATCATATTCAATACCTCTTTCCCTATCAACGAAGATCCAGGGAGACCACTCTGTAATATCTCTAACAGGGTCGTGATTCTTTTCGTAAACAACACATTTAGTTTGATTGTTCATGTGTCCATAGACTTTGACTACAAAGTGAGTTAGGATTTTTACTTGCTTATCGATGAAAGCTAAGCTCGGTGTTGTAAAGAAAACACCAATGTTCTTGTATCTAAAGGTCTGCAAAACGTAACCCATTAGCTTGTTTTGTATACTTTGCCATTCTCGTGCTGGGATACCTACTCCTGCTTCATCAAACACTATTACTTCTCCTCTACCACACTTATCAAGTAAGTTGAGGAAATCCTTTGGTTCATATACAACCTTCTCTATGGTAAAATCAGGATCGATCATTTCAGCCATTGCTATGGCTGAATAGCTTTTGCCAGTTCCAGTTTCCCCAACGAAAACGACAAGAAAATTTCTATTTTGCTCGACAAGTCTATCATACAATATCGCTGCAAAACGTCTTGCCCAGTCACTGCTCAACTTCCAAGGCCTCTTTTTCTGAATCTCTTTCGGTATATTCACTACCGACAACGCTACCAGCCTCCTGTATTAAACTATCAACAACATCTACATCAAAAGGGAGAATTGGCTCAAGTTCAATCTTTAAATCTCGCCAAAACTCCTTTTCTTTGTAATGGCTAACAGTTTGATCTTCTCTTCTCTTAGTTATCACGACTAAGAATCTTAACAGAAACTTGTAATAAACATCGTTGAGATTTTCGAGTGTATTTTCTTCTTCTTCCTGAATTCTGCTTAATTCTTCTTCTGGTTTTTCACTACTGTTGCTGATTTTATTTCTTTCTTCATCATAATAACTAATAATTAAGTCGTGTAGATAATTCATGACGAGCTTGAATTTTGCTAAGAGTTTTCGTTCTTTCTCATGACTCATCGGAATAGCCAGCTGTTCGTATATTTCTATCATCTGTTTTAAATCAGCACTCCCTTGTGCCACAAAAAAGCTCATACACTCTAAGTGGTTGAACAAAACATGCTGATAGTTTAACTGAACATCAGCACTGGGAAATCGACGATTCATCATTTTCCAATCACCTCAGAGAAATGATTTGTTTTAGCTTTTCGGCAGGAATGAGCTTGATGAAATTTTCATCTTCCACAATAGCTAACTCATCTCCCTTCTTTAAGTTAAATTTCTGAACAACATCTTTAGGTAGCGTTATGAGATATTGTCCGGTCCGACTTCTCGAATGCTGAACCCTTACTATTCGCATAAACGAACTTAGCTTTGGCATGTATATTATTTGAGCTATTCATTAATAAGCATTATTGAACATTAATGTATATTAATGTTTGATAAATTTGATAATGTTTTTGATTTAAAACTTTCCTCGTTAGGAGGTGATAATGAAGTGGTAGTTGAACTGAGGGGGAAGATTTCCAAGCTTTTCGTCGTATTGGTAACAATAATTGACACTGTTAGTAAGAAAATAACGACATTAATTGTAGCAGTTCCAGACAAATTCTGGAAAGCAATTGACTACAAAGCATCCTTAGGGTTACTACCAAGAGCATTGAAAGATGTAAGAGGAGTTAGCGCGGTTATAGGTGTAATAATACTCTTGGCAACGCTGATGATCGGAGCTATTGTCTTCGCTCAGCTTGGATATCAGGCACAGCAGATCGCTCAGAGCACTAACAACACAGCCGCTTTGAATTTCATCACCAACACACTAAACACAGGATGGTCAGCGCTTAACTTATTCATCATCGCTGCAATTGTCATGGCTGCAGGGTTCATCTTGGCTCTATTGGTTGCTTGGGGCAGGAGCGGAGGAGAGGGTGTCTAATCCCCCTCCTCACAGTAATTTATTTTTTAGGGGCTTATGACGGGGGCAAGAACTGCCATGTTCGTAAACATGGGAGCTACAGGTTGGAGCTTCATAATCGCTCTCTTGATTGGTTGGGGAAGAGGAGGAGTTGGGATATAAGGTTTGGAGGTGTTAGGTTTGGCGAGAAGGAAGAAGCATCATGGGGGGAAGAAAC
>JALSOD010000089.1 GCA_026986655.1 Caldifarciminota bacterium
TGTATCAGCTTTAAGCTCAACCCACTCGCCGTTGATGGCTTTAACTCCACCATCCTTAACCATTGAAATAACCCTTTCGGCTATAAGGTCCTTATCGTGAATTACCGCACCTTCCCTGCTTCTTGGAACCAAGGTTCCATCAGGGTTGTATGCCCTGTCAGCAAAGACCTCGTGGGCAACTCTAAGCCCCATCTCCTCGGCAATCTCTAATGGCTTTGACATTGAAAGTCCCACGAAAATGAGCCCCCTGTCGAAATCGGCAATCCCCTCAAGGACTCCCCTCGCGAGCTCCTCGTCCTTCACAAGGGCGTTGTAGAGAGCTCCATGGGGTTTAACATGCTGCAGGGTTAAGCCTTCAGCTTTAACAAACGCATATAAAGCTCCGAGCTGGTAGAGGATGTAGTCCCTCGCTTCCTCCCTTGTTATCTTCATGTATCTCCTCCCAAAGCCGAGCAGGTCTGGATAACCCGGGTGAGCACCCACCTCAACGCCGTTTTCCTTTGCGAGCTTTACTGTTCTCCTCATTACCAGCGGGTCTCCAGCGTGCCAGCCGCAGGCGACGTTGGCTGAGGTGATGTATTTCATAACCTCCTCGTCCATGCCGAGCTTATACCTCCCGAAGCTTTCGCCGAGATCAGAATTGAGGTCAACTTTCACAATGATCACCATGGTATTGTAGTAGTTATAGATTTAAAAATTTTCAGGAAATAAATGTAACTGGTTACTTTACATAATTAAACAATAATTGAAAAGATATTCATAGAATACATGGTATTATCAAAAGATTCGTTAATAGGATCTTACTAATCTCAGGAAATTTTGAAAATAAATTGACGAAAAATATATATTTTAAGAAATATATTTACATATAAAAATCTATGGGGGCAGATCGATGCCAGCTTCAATTGTTTCTTTATGGTTTGGAATTCCTGTGGTGTATGTTGCATTAGCCCTGGTATACTTTTTCCTTAGCAAAGACGAGGAGGGAGAATGATGGATGTAATCGTAGCGTCTTTTGTAATTTATTTGGTAGCAATGATTGCAATAGGAATCTTGACGTACAGGATTGGCAGTGAATCCATAGAGGGATATTTTCTTGGGAAAAGACGCTTTGGGCCATTTACAATTGCATTAACCCATCAAGCAACTGCAATGAGTGGTTACATGTTCCAAGGGATGCCAGGGAAAGGTTATTCACTAGGCTTTGGCAGTGTATGGGTTCCAATGACAAGTGCTGGTGGTCCACTTGTGAACTTTACAATCTTGGGGAAGAGGCTTAGGAGGTTTACTGAAAAAGTGGGTGCAATAACGATCCCAGATTTCTTAGAGGCAAGATACTATGATAGAAATCACTTGGTGAGAATCTTGTCCGTGATTATTATATTCATATTCCTTACAGCATACACTGCCGCACAGACAGTTGCTATGGGTAGAACCCTTGAATTTTTAACAGGCATTCCATATAAGTGGGGTGCGATAATCGGAGCACTTACAGTTCTTATCTATGTGCTCCTTGGGGGCTTTGCGGCAGCAGTTTATACAGATGTCGTACAGGCAGTACTGATGTTCATAGGAGCTGTCGTCGTTCCAGGATTAGCAATAGCAAAAATTGGGGGATTTGGAGTAATGTATGACAAGCTCAACACAATCGATCCTAAGCTTACGAACGTCTGGGTAGCACCAATTACCTTGCTTGGGTTCCTTGCTATTGGATATCTCGGATATCTTGGGCAACCCCAACTCCATGTGAGATTTATGGCAATCAAGAATTCTAAGATGCTGAAATATTCACTTGTCACGGCAGTAGTATGGGCGGCAATTGCACTCTATGGAGTGACTCTTGGAGGCGTTGCCGCGAGAGTTTTAATACCAAATATAAAACCCGAATTATCTCTAATGGCATTAACCAAGGAGATGCTTCCTCCAGTATTTGCTGGGATACTCATAGCAGCAATGGCGGCAGCAATAATGTCTAGTGCAAATTCTTATTTGCTTGTGGTAGCTTCTGCATTGGCTAGGGACATCTATAATAAAATGATAAATCCTAATGCAGACCAAGAAAAGCTTGTATGGATAAGCAGGATTTCGGTACTTGTCGTGAGTCTACTTTCAATATATCTGGCACTTGGAGCTACTGAAACAGTCTTTAAACTTGTTCTCTATGCTTGGGCAGGACTTGCATGTTCTTTTGGTCCAGTGGTTATTCTTGGACTTTATTGGAAGAGAGCTACGAAGGAGGGAGCAATCGCTGGAATGATCGTTGGAGCAGTTACTGTAATTCTGTGGAAGCAACTGGGTCTTAGCTGGCATCCTTGGTACGAGATGATTCCTGGCTTCATATTTTCAATGATTGCAATAATCGTGGTTAGTCTATTAACTAAGGAGCCCCCAAAAGAGATCCAAGAGATAGTTGAGTATGCTGGAGGTAAAAAGCTCATAGTAAAAGGGGGTACTGCAACTCCTGAATTGAAAGTCTTGGCTGAAGTAGTTGATAAAGTCTTCTGATTCTTTTATTATCTTTCTCCATTTATTGAGACTATTTCAATTTCTTCCCCAGTTATGCTGTCTTTGAGAATATATCTTCCGTTATTTTCTTTTTTAGCCCAAAAGAGCTTATAGGTAAAAGTCTGATATTTTAGTTCATAAGTAAATTTCAAATATGCATACTTCCTAAAAAGGAATGACTCTGCTTTCTCTGTTGCAATTTTTAGACTTTCGTCCTCTTTTACACATGGTTTGAGGATCCTAGAGTTCTTTTTATCACAATTGATCTCCTCAAAATCCGGGACAATATCTGCAAGGTACCCTTTTCCATTTATTCCATCTACCATAACGACAATCATGCCTTTTATATCCCCAAATATTTTTCTTTTTACTCTGTATGAGAAGACATATATCCAGAAGGGATAGTATATCTCTCCGGTATAACCTTCTTTGGAAAGTTCATGAGAGTGGAGGGGTTTTATAATTCTTATCTTCATAGAATCTCCCCCTGTTTACTTCAGCTTTTTGGCGAAAGCTTTTGGGCTTCTCGTCACCGGCAGGAGCTCGTAGTCAGCAACGCAGGAATGCTTTGACATGAATTCATGTATGCTTCTTGTTAGGAAATGCATATCCCTTTCAAAAAATCTCAGGAGCACATCATACTTGCCAGCATATTCCGCAATCTCAAATATCCTGTAGTTCCCTTTAGCATCGTTGATGAATCTTTCAATTTCATCGCCTGATGCATTTCGGTTAAATTTAACCAGGACGTCCATGTAGGCCATATGGAGTTCCTGAAGAATCAGGATACCCAGGATCTGGAGGTAGCCCTTTTCCTGCAATGCGAGCCTTCTACGCCTGATTGTTGTTGCCGAAACCCCAAGCCTCTTGGCTATTTCCGTATCGGTCATCCTTCCGTTTTCCCTTAGCAGGAAGTATATTCCAATATCTATGTCACTCAGGATTCCCCTGAAGATGCTTTTCCAGAAATTCAGTTCCTCGATATCCATATCATGATTATGTTTAAATTCTGCGGTCATGGTGTCATCTCCAGACACCCTTGAAACCTTTTCTTTAAAAATTTTGCACCAATACTCCTAAAGGATCTTCAATGCATAAATCGAATCATTAATGTATTTAGAAAATCGACATATTTTTTGAACATCTGCATATCAATGAACAGAAATTATGATGATTTTTGAA
>JALSOD010000090.1 GCA_026986655.1 Caldifarciminota bacterium
TATACCCATATCAAGCATCTCTCTAATTCTGGCAATTCCTGAACCGAGTCTCATGTTGGATGTGGGACAGTGGGCAATTCCTGTGCGAGTCTCTTTAAGAAGCTTTAACTCATCATCGTTAAACCAAATGCCATGTGCGAAAAATACGTCCTGCCCCAGCCAATTCAACTCCTCCATTAATGCCAGTGGTCTTTTCCCATACTTGTTTAAACAGTATTCCTGTTCGTCAAGGGTTTCAGCAAGATGAGTGTGCATGTAAACTCCGTAAGATCTTGCCAGTTTTTCAGTCTCTTTCATCAGATCAAGTGTGACGTTAAATGGACTGCACGGAGCAAGAATAACCCGATTCATAGAAAATGGTGATGGATCATGGAATCTTTCTATAACGTTTTGCATGTCTTTAATAACTACATCATCTGATTCCACGAGCTCCTCTGGTGGAAGGCCACCATTGTTTACCCCCATTGTCATAGAACCTCTTGTCGGTGCAAACCTAACCCCTAATTCTCTTGCTACACTTACCTGAATTTCCATTATATCAGCACTTACACCTTCTGGATGCAGGTAATGATGATCTGATACTGTGGTTGCACCTGTTTTTAATAGCTCCACAAGTGCAAGCTTTGTTGAATAATAAATAGCCTCCTCATCAATCTTCTTCCATATAGGATAGTGATAAACGAGCCAGTCAAACAGTTTTAAATTCTGAGCCCCTTTTAGATTTCTTGTTAATATTTGAAAAAAATGGTGGTGTGTATTGACAAGCCCGGGTATTGCGAGGTACCTGGAACAATCAATTCTCAAGGCTTCATCCAATTCCACGTCTTTCAATATTTTTTTAATTATGTTCCCATCAATGAGGATGTCATAATTTTCAAATTCGTGGTTCTCATCGTCAAAGGTCGCAATGTATCGACAATTTTTTAATAGAATCATTCCTTCCCTCCAAAAATCTAATTCTGTATAATTCTAATAAACCGAGGACTAATTTACAAATGGAGCATTATGAAGAATATCCGACCTGGTGGATCATAGGTCAGAATATAGTCATCATTGCCTATTTTACCCTCGGAGCAGTTCTCCTTTCTCCTGTAAGACTTTCAGGCTTCCCGATTCTATCTGTATTTTACGCTCTATTCCTCACCATCATGCTTGTTTTTGTTCTAAGGAAACATTTATGCACGAATTGTTATTATTACGGTAAATGGTGCTCCACAGGATGGGGAAAATTAGCCTCACTTTTCTACAGGCAAGGTTCTGGAAATTATAATCTTGGAATTAAACTTGCCGGTTTTACCTGGGGAATAGGAGTTGGACTACCATTAATTTTTCCAATTTTATTGTTTTTTAGGAGGCGTTGCTTCAGATGGTTGGCTTTATGGATAATATTTGTTATCCTAACATTTTTTGTGATGCTCTGGCATAAAAAATCTTGCAATAAGTGTAAAATGAGAAAAACCTGTCCAGCGAGTATGGCTCATTGATATCTCTTGTATTGACAGTATGGAGGGGGGAGATTAACCAAATATAAAGGTTCTTAATACCAAAAAACGGAGGTTGAAGCGATGAGAGTGATAATCACAAAGGACTACGATGCAATGTCAAGGAGGGCGGCTAAGTTTGTGCGGGAGCTTGTCGAGAAAAAACCTGATGCAGTAATTGGATTTGCAACTGGCTCCACCCCAATTGGTCTTTATAAGGAGCTGATCAGAATGCATAAAGAGGATGGACTCGATTTTTCAAAGATTGTAACCTTCAACCTTGATGAGTATATTGGCCTACCAAAGGACCATCCTGAGAGTTACCACACATTTATGTGGGAAAATTTATTCAAACACATAAACGTTAATCCTTCAAACGTACACATTCCGGACGGAACTGTGCCCGATGTGGAGGCCTACTGCCAGTGGTATGAGGAGAGGATTAAGAAGTTTGGTGGGATTGATTTGCAGATCCTGGGCATTGGTAGGGATGGACACATTGGATTCAATGAGCCAGGATCGTCTCTTGGTTCAAGGACAAGGATAAAAACTCTTGCAAGGGAAACAATTGAGGATAATGCAAGATTTTTTGATGGAGACGTTAATAAGGTTCCACGACAGGCCATCACAATGGGTGTTGGTACCATCATGGAGGCAAAAGTACTCCTACTGCTCGCATCTGGTAAAAATAAAGCTGAGGCAGTAAAAAAGACGGTTGAGGGTCCAATAACTGCAATGGTTCCAGCCTCGATAATGCAGCTCCATCCAAAAGCGATCCTGATACTCGATGAAGAGGCTGCCTCTTTGCTTGAAAGGGAGTATGAATATGATGATAGCACTGTTTGAAGATGAGAAATGGAGGAAACTATACCCACTTTCTTTAAGCCATCCTGTTTGGGATTTGAGAGTGGGAATTTTTACAATCAGGGAGAAATTTGAAAAGTATCTGGGCGAAAAAATTTCATGCCTTTACACGAGAAGATACCTCGAGGAAGTTACAAAAGAGTATTTCACCAATTATGTGATCAACAACTGCAGTAATGACGTCGTTCTTGTTAATTCTCGCGTGATACCGGATAAAGAGCTAATAGGGGCTGTTCTTGGTCTTGAAAAGGGAGAAGCTCTTACTTTCAATAGCGAAATTGTAGCCTGCCGCACGGGGGCTCCATCTCACCATTTTAACGAAGATGGTATCTTTACAGGATGTCCGGAGGCTCATAAGAAAGAGATATCGAATGTAAAAATGTTCTCTTATCTTTACCAGCTTGTACATCTAAATTCTACAGAGCTTAAAAATGACTTCGATTTTATCGGAAAAGGGATTGTTGGTGAAGTGATGGAAGGAGCACACCTTGTCGAGAAAGATGCAATAGTTATTGCCAGAGGTACAAAGATTTACCCCGGGGTTGTTATTGATGCCTCTGAAGGTCCCGTGTTTATCGACGAAAATGCCGTTATAATGCCAAATGCTACACTTATTGGTCCCCTCTACATTGGCAAGAAAACAAAAATCAAAGTCGGTGCTAAGATTTACGAAGGTACAAGTATAGGCCCTGTGTGTAAAGTCGGTGGTGAAGTTGAGGAGTCGATAATTCATAGCTATTCCAATAAGCAGCATGATGGATTTTTAGGACACGCCTATCTCGGACAGTGGGTAAATCTGGGAGCTGATACAAACAATAGCGATTTGAAGAACAACTATTCACGTGTGAAAATCTTTATTGATGGAGAATGGATTGATACCGGTGAGATGTTTGTTGGATTGACGATGGGAGACCATTCCAAGAGTGGAATTAACACGATGTTCAACACAGGAACGGTTGTGGGATTTTCGAGTAATATCTACGGAGGAGATTTCCCACCGAAATTTATCCCCTCCTTTGCATGGGGAGGTCCAGGTGGTTTTACGACTTACAAATTCGAGAAGGCGGTAGAAACAGCGAAGAGGGTTATGGCAAGGAGAGATGTAGAGCTTACGGATGCCTACCGAAAAATGATGGAGGAGGTTTTCAAGCTCACAGAGACAGAGAGGGATTTTTAATTTATGGGGCGGGGTGCTTCGCACCCCGCCCCCCCCACTAAAGATAACTACAAAACTTGATGTAATTATTGAACACCATGAAGGTCGGACATTGACAGGATTATTTCAAGAGATTCAAAATCTCCCCTCCTGAAAAGAGGGATTAAGGGGGGAT
>JALSOD010000091.1 GCA_026986655.1 Caldifarciminota bacterium
TTCCAATAGGTATTCTACCCCAAATGCTCCAAGTACATTGAGTGAGAATGCCACAAAGACAAAACTCATACTCGGAGCCCTGAATTTCTTTATTCCGGGTAACAGGTAGTAGAAAATCTTGTAAATCGGTGTATAACCACCGAGTGAAATGATAGAGAAAAATGCCGCGAGAATCCCGAATATCCAGACAAGGGTCTTCCTCTTGTTGTTGAATAAACCTACGAACCCGAGGAATCCTGTAAAGGCTCCGATATATTCCGTGTTGATTTTAAACGGGTTTCTACCCCAGTACGAATCCATAAAGCCAGAGAATTTTGCAAAAAAAGCACTGATATAATCTTCCCAAGGTAAAGACCAGGAAGTTGCAAATGCATATCCTCTATTTCCTGCTCCACGGGGAGAGAACTTTGCCACATATTCATAACCGGGAAGTAGTTGGACTGCACCGATGAACAGAGAGAACACAATAGAAATTACGTAAAAAATTCCGATTTTGATAGCAGATGATGTGCCGGCTTCCCTGAGTTTGATGTAAAACAGGGCAATGATATAAATAAAAGACGCCAGGTAGAGATAATACATCATCTGGACATGAGGTGAGAGTATCCCTAAGCCCATAAAAACACCTGCCAGTGCGAAGTATCCAAATTTTTCCCTCATGTATCCCTTATGAATGAAGTAGAATACCACAGGGATGAAGGATGACACGGCCATTTTCCCGTCGTGGCCCGGATAAGTTAGAGAAATCAGGGCACCGGTAAACATGAAGGATAATGCAAAGAGGAAAGAGATAAATTTTTCCAGCTTTAGAAGACGAAGATAGAGATACATGAAGACCCCGGCAAGTATTGAATGGAAGATGAAGAACCAATTCAGCACAACATGGGGTGGAAATATCACACGCAGGAACGAAAATGGATAGAAGATGTCTCCGTGGAAAGCATCAATAAAAGGAATTCCTGAAAATAAATAGGGGTCCCAAAAGGGAATATGATGGAATGTCTTTAGTACGTAGGCATGAAAAACTCTGAAAGGAAATCCGGCCGTTATCTGGTCCGTTGCAAACAGCATTACACCGGGTGAGAGGATTTTATAAAAGTAAACCAGTCCGAGCAGGATAATGAGCAGAATAAAATTGGAGTCTTTAAACTCCCGCCTTGTATATGTTCTGTGGGATTTTCTCCTTCTTCTGGCCATTGAAAGTTAATTATATTGGACTACTCTCCTGTTCTTCAACTTGCCCACCCCCTGTGGTTGCTTTAAACTCAATTAAAAGGAGGTTCCATCATGAGAAAGGAAGTCAAAACAACAAATGCACCAGAGGCAATTGGGCCTTATTCACAGGCAATTGAAACTGATGAATTTGTATTTCTTGCAGGTCAAATTGGTATTAATCCATCCAGCGGTGAATTGGTAGAAGGTATTGAAAACCAGACAAAACAGGTGATGGAAAATATTAAAGCAGTTCTTAGATCTCTCAACTTGGATTTCTCAAATGTCGTTAAAACGACGATCTTCCTTGCGAATATGGGTGATTTCTCTAAAGTCAACGAGATATACAGTAGTTACTTTATCCCGCCTTATCCCGCGCGCTCAACTGTGGCTGTCAGGGAATTGCCCAAAGGGGCACTTGTTGAAATTGAGGTGATCGCTAAAAAATGAAGAAGTATAAATTACTCGTCATTAATCCCGGTGGTGGCTCCACAAAGGTTGCCGTTTTTGAAGACGAAAATGAGATCAAAAGTGAGAGCATAAAGCACCAGCCAGAGGAACTGCGAAAGTTTGAGACCACACTTGACCAGCTCCCATACAGGACAGAACTTGTTAAAAAATTTATTAAAAATGCCGGTTTAAATATCACGGATTTTGATGCCGTAGTTTCAAGAGGTGGTGCCTTTAAACCCCTTGAATCCGGTACATACTTGATAAACGAAAAACTAATAAAAGACGTCATGGAAGGCAACGTCCAGACAGATCATGCTTCAAACCTGGGGGTGCTGATTGTCCATGAGCTCATAAAAGGTACCGAAATTCCGGGCTTTTTTGTAGACCCGGTCTCGGTTGATGAATTTGACGATGTGTCAAGACTTTCCGGCCTTAAAGAACTACCAAGAAAGAGCCTTTCACATGCCTTAAACACAAAATATGTCGCTAAAAAATTAGCAAAAGAGGTTGGCAAGAAATACGAGGAGCTGAATCTTATCGTTGCCCATCTTGGAACAGGTATTTCAATTTCTCCTCACAGAAACGGCAGAATGTTTGATGTAAATAATGCCAATGATGGAGGCCCATTCTCCCCGCAAAGAGCAGGTTCTCTTCCCACAACTGGACTTATCGAGCTCTCCTTTTCTGGAAAATACACGCTCGAGAAGCTAATGAGAAAAACGATAAAAGAGGGTGGCCTTATGGATTACCTTGGAACCGATGACCTAAAGGAAGTTGAGAGGAGGATTTCTCATGGAGGAAAATACGCAGAATTGGTTTATAATGCCATGATTTATCAGATCGGCAAAGAAATCGGGGCAATGGCAGCAGCTTTGAGAGGAAAAGTGGACTACATTATTATCACCGGTGGAATGGCACATTCGGAAGTGCTAATTGAACATCTGTTGCCCTACATCTCATGGATTGCACCTGTAAAAGTTATCCCTGGAGAGAATGAGATGATAGCACTTGCCTCAGGCGCACTCCGTGTCCTGAGGGGTGAGGAAAGACCGAAAGAGTATAAATAAAATTGCAGGTAAAGAGGACTTTCAAACTGACCATCGAGTATGATGGGAGTGAATTCCGGGGTTGGCAGATTCAGCCTGATGTTCGAACTGTTCAGGGAGAGCTAAAAAATGCGGTAGAGAAATTAATCTCTGGTAAATTCCGGATTATCGGTGCTTCACGTACCGATAGAGGTGTCCACGCAGAAGGACAGGTGGTGAGCCTCCATCTTGAATCAATAAAATTCACTCCATCTGAGCTCCAAAAAGCATTGAATGCACTTCTCCCCCCCGACATATATGTTCATTCCGTTGAAGAGGTTGATCCAAAGTTCAATGCAAGATTCAATGCAAAGGGTAAACTCTACAGATACCGCATAATTCCTGAGAAAAAATCACCGATAAGGAGAAAGTACGCCTGGGACGGTGTGGAAAACTTCTCCCTTGAAACTGCCAAAAGTGTATTTGAAAGGATCAAAGGTGAGATAAATTTTTCAGGATTAATCATTGGTGAAGCACATGAGAATCCAATAACCAAAATCACCAGGTCCACGGTGGAGACTCATGGTGATGAAGTTCATTTCTACATTGAAGGAGAGAGATTCTTTTACAAAATGGTTAGACTACTCGTAGGATTTACGGTGGCCATTGCAACAGGTCGTGAGGATGAAAATACTTTAATGCGAGCTTTACGGGGTGAGAGACCGAAAATCTTCTGGATTGCACCTCCAGAGGGACTTACCCTCATAAAGGTGTTTTATTGAACGAGGGGGACTTGCCTGATCGAAGATGAAGGATATATTTAAAATATACCCACAGATTAAGGGGATGTTGGCATGATAGATTCATCTGTGATTTATAACTATCAAGAGTTTAGAGGTATGGAAGGGTGTTCGAAAAATATGAGCAAGTCGAAAATCTTCCTGCATCCCCATTTTTCAGAGGGAGACCTTGAAAAAAG
>JALSOD010000092.1 GCA_026986655.1 Caldifarciminota bacterium
GACCCTCCAGAAACCCTCTCACCCCCAGATCACTTCAGCCTCCAGCCAGCAGATAGACCAACAGAAGGAGTTGTCATGAAATCGAGGCTCGTGGAGAACAGATTTACGAGTAATGCAAGATCAAACCTTTCATAATGAAGTGCAAAACCGGAAATTGGGCCTCCTCTCAATGTCATGAATTCTTTTCCATGAGATTTTATACCGATTTCAAGAGATGGTGATATGAACTCAGGAACACCTACTGATAATGATATACCCCAGCGATTCCTCCGAAATCGTGCCTGAGCTTCAAACCTGCTATCAGGATGGGAAGAGTGCGAGATTTGTTCTCCAGAACAAATTTTGCTATTCCTCCCTCCAATTTTAACGCGAAAGTAGAGTTTATTTTGCCATTGAAAAGGTGCGATAAACGCGTGATAGAAGCTCCCTCTCCATTCATGCGGGTAAATGTAATACCAGTGTAAAATCCAGTGTAGGGCGGTGTTGGATCCCCCAAAAAAGTAGGTGGAAACCTGAGACCAAATTTGAGGTTTAGAAAAATCACATAAAAGAGAATATACACGAGTTTCATAGCGAAATTATAACAGCAGTCTTTGAAAATTTTCAAAATTTAAAAATACTTCCTCGAAATCCTCCTTGGTAAGGGTTTATTTTGGCGATAGGTGATAGACATTACCCTTAGCCCACTCATTCAAGAAAATAAATCGGGTATTTAAGCGGTGAGACACCACTTGATCCATCCCAACACAACTAAAAGTGGAAATTTCTAAAATTCATATTTGAAAATGGATTAGAGGGGATTTCTTATTCCCACATGACTATGTGTGGAGATTTTCAAAAAGTATCTTCAGCATCTCTATTTCGTATATCAATCTGAATATTCATCCCACAAATGAATACGGATAGCGTATTTTTGTTTTTGATTATATGACGTAAATTCCCAAAAATTCTTGACTTTTTTGACATTTTAAGAGCACTCTCGGTATAATTTTCGACCAATGCTCTCTCTAAAAGGAGTGAACTATGGGTAAATTGAGTCGTTTTATATTTACGAGTTTGGTCCTCTTTATCTTGTGGTTATTTTTGACCTCCACATTCAGGTCGCAGGAGGTCCTGATAGGGCTGATCTTTTCACTTGTCATAGCCCTCTTTACTTACAATTCTTTCACGGAAAAAGGACTTCGGAACCTGAGTCCCAGGAAGGTATTTTGCGCCTTCCTCTACCTGCCGTACTTTTTCTGGCAGATGATAAAGGCAAACTTCGATGTCGCATACCGCGTGCTCCATCCGAAGATGCCCATTAGACCCGGAATCGTGCATGTGAAGACAAAGATGAAAACAGATCTTGGAAAGCTCGTGGTAGCCAACTCCATCACACTCACTCCCGGCACCCTCACACTCGATGTGATTGACGACAACATGCTCATCCACTGGATCAATGTGAAGACAGACGATGTGGAAAAGGCGTCGGAAGAGATTCCAGGCGTCTTTGAAAAATGCCTCAAGGAGTTTCTGGAATGAGCTGGATAATCGCCATTGCCATAATCGTGCTCGGTGTGGTTCTGACTCTTATCAGGGCGATGCTTGGTCCCACTGCTGCTGATAGGATGGTGGCAGTGGATTCCATGACCACTATTACTACCGCGCTTCTCGTGCTCCTCGCCCTCTACTTCAAACGCTATATCTACCTCGACATTGCTCTCGTCTATGCTGTCCTTGCGTTCGTTGCTACCCTCGCTGTGGCAAGATACATGGAAGGAGGTCTGTAGATGCTCACTGCAATTGGCTGGTTTCTTATATACTTCGGTGCGTTTTTCCTGTTTTTAGGTGCCCTTGGAATTATGAGATTCCCCGATGTTTACAATAGACTCCAGGCAGGGACAAAGTGTACAACACTTGGTGCCCTCTCGACGTCCATCGGAGTTGGATTCCTGCATCCTGCATGGCTTCCAAAGACTTTTATCATCGCTCTCTTTATCCTTCTGACCAACCCCATCTCGTCTCACGCGCTCGGCAGGGCAAGTTACCGCTCAGGTGTGAAACTCTGGGAAAAGAGTGTGGTTGATAAGTGTAAAGAATTCAAAGAATGCGTGGAGGAGGAAAATGAGTAGTCTCATCCTCGTGGTTTCAGCAATTCTTGTTATTTTTATGATAGTTGGGGCTGTTGTAACCATCCATGCCCGTGACCTTCTTGTCGCTATCATCGCCTCTGCCATTGTTGATCTGGTTCTTGCAGTCCTCTTCTACATTCTGCAGGCGCCGGACGTGGCCATCACCCAGGCATCCATCATGGGTGGACTTACAACGGCCATCTTCCTGGTCGTTATCAAAAAAACCGAGAGGTATGAACAATGATTAAAAAGGCTTTCGCTCTTTTGCTTGTCGTCATAATTGCGATTTTCCTCTCAGTTACATTCGCAAAAATACCCTTCGGATATCCCAAAACCGTGGTTGGAAAGTACTATCTTGACCACGGTGTAAAAGATCTCGGAGGGGTCAATATCGTTACCTCTATCGTGGTCCTCTACAGAGGATTTGACACCCTGGGAGAGGTAACGGTGCTCTTCCTGGCTGCCACCGGACTTGGAATGGTACTTGCAGGCCTTCGAGAAAAGGACGAAAAGAAACGGAAAAAGACACCACCATCACTCATCATGCGTACGGAGACGAAGCTCCTGTTTCCGATGACTATCCTTTTTGGTGCCTACATTTTCATTCACGGTCACCTGACCCCGGGAGGTGGATTTCCGGGTGGAGTTGTGATCGCCTCGGCGTTCCTTCTCATGTTCCTCTCTCACAAAAAGTGGGAGGCGAAGGAGAAATACACGAAGATTACCGAAGCCCTCGCCGGAATGACCTATGTCGTAATCGGTTTGATTGGACTCTATGTGGCGGGCTCTTTCCTCGAGAATTTCCTTCCAAAAGGTGTTCCCGGAAATCTCTTTTCCGCCGGCATCATCCCACTGATTTACACGGCAATTGGTTTTAAAGTAGGCTCTGAGTTAACGGGTCTCTTACAAAACCTCAGGGAGACGACAGAATGATTTACGGACAGGTGATCTTTTACGGCGCTTCAGTGGCCCTGTTTGCCATTGGGCTTTATGCGATTCTGGTAAAAAGGAATCTGATCAAGATTTTACTTGGATTATCTTTGATCGAAGGTGCCGTTAACCTTTTCCTTATAAACATTGGATACATCTGGGGAAAGACGGCACCGATACTTTCAAATAAGGAGCTTCTCGCTCATCCATCGGCAAAGGCAGTTGATCCAGTTCCTCAGGCTCTCGTTCTCACAGCAATCGTTATCGGTGTTGCGGTTACAGCACTGGCACTTTCGATCATAATGAGGATTTACGAAACCCACGGAACACTTAATGTTGACAAAATAAAGGAGTTGAGATGGTGAGTCCGATACTGATTATTGCAATTTCACTTTTTATGGCATTTTCGGTCCCGATATGGGGAATGATTTTCGGGAAAAGAATTGAGAAATTTATCCCGCTCGTCACATTCGCAATCAACCTGTACATAGCAATTGTGAATATTCCCATAGCGCTCCAACATCCTGTTGTTGTGATAACAGCCGGTTTCAAACCTCCATTTGGTATCAACCTGACTGTTGGACCACTTGGAATTTTCCTCGCTACCC
>JALSOD010000093.1 GCA_026986655.1 Caldifarciminota bacterium
TAAGTCTACTGTCAATGATATATTACGGTGGGACATTGTAGCACGAATTTATTACAAAAAATAGTAAATTTGTGCTATCAAACTATGCGATATCCGACAATTTCAGAATTTAAATTTACAGCATTTAGTAGATAACGCCACGAAGTTATTGGTTATGAGAGAAAGATCTTATTAAATCCACCAATTTTATGTATGAAATAGCACAAGTCTGTCTTAAAAAGAATTATCGGAGAAATTTGTATGGTTAACTTTTTATAAAATTTGCACAAGCAACATTGAATTATTTAACCGGACCGTAGAAGGAATATTTTGCAGAGACCTTTGGGAATACAATCTCGCCTCATTTTACCAGATACAACCTAGATTTTAGATACAAGTCTATGTTTTCTCATAAAATGTTTAATTTCGCATCTAAAAAACTTTATATTTTTGAAATGCGAAAAGATTTTATCAAAAAGGCCTATGATTTTCTTGTTGAGAAAAACGATCCCGAGAGCGCCATCCGAGCCTTAAAAAATTTTGGCGATCCGGAAAATTTCCCCGAAGTGTTGATGATCCTCACACACGCCCACAGACTACTCCTTCACTTCGATGAAGCTGAATACTATGCAAACAAATTGATGAAATTCCCCGAATGGCAATCTCACGCACTCTGGTCTATTGGAAGTATTGAGACAAGGAAGGGAAATCTGAAAAGAGGTCTTGAATTGTTAGAAAAGGCGAAGGAAGGTCTTCTCAAAACAAGGTACTACCCATCCGTGCTACTCGACATTGGCACCACATACTGGGTTATGGGAAATGAGACACAGGCCTACAAAATCCTGGTGCGTGGCTTAGAAGTTGCAAAAAACCTCGGCAATTTTCCTCTCCTTGCAGCCATCCTTGGTAACCTTTCAATTATCACCTGGAATCTGAACAGATACAGAGAATCCCTTGAATATGCCTACAAATCGCTTGAAATAGCCAGAAGATACAACTGGCAACATACCATGTGCCACATTCTCTCCAACCTTGTTGTTCATTACGGAGACCTCGGAGACTACAACTCAGGCAGAAAGATCTTCGAGGAGGCTCTTCAGGGGAACTGTGATAGATTTTCGGACGTGAAAATTCAACTTTACATGGGGACCGCACTGATCGAGATGGAAGTGGGAAACATCTCGAAAGCCCTGAAAAAGCTAAATGAAATTGATAAAGACGCCTTTATTCTTGAGGATAGACGTCTTGCTTCCGAATACTATATTCTTATGGCTTCTGTATTCTACAGACTAAAAAATTACAAAAAGGCACTCGAGTCGGTAGATAAAGCAGGTGAACTCTGGAATATAAAAGGGACAACCTCGCAACAGGCAGCCTCGGTCTTTAGAAATCTTATACTTGCCAGGATGGGAGAGGAACACGATGAAATAGACCCCGAATCAGATTTTTATGGTGACTGGAACTACTTCCTGCCCATCATGATTCGATACTTCTACGACAGGGGAGAGCCGGAAATTGCCTTTAATTTGTGTAAAAAGATGGCCACGGAAAGAAAAACTTTCATGGGAAACCTTCTTGTATTCTGGGACGAAATTGAGACTGTTATGCCATACTGTCTGGAAAGGGCAATCAATGACACAGAAATACTGAGCTTCCTGTTGAATACAGGCGAGAAAAAGGTCATTAAAGAAGTCTGTAATAGAGTTGAAGTGAATAGACTACTTGATATCATCTCCGGCAGTGAGTACCCACCTTTTGTATTCTCCATTGTTGTCAATAAACTCACACCTGACATTTACGATGATTTTTACAGGGTCAGGGAATCTTACAGAAGCTCCCATCCACTAAGAATTAACACCCTCGGGAACTTTGAGCTGTGGATCGGAGATTACAAGATTCCTGATACCGAGTGGAGAAGGCCTTTTGCCCTCGATGTTTTGAAATTTTTCATTACACACAGGAACAGGTGGCTCGAAAGGGATTACATCTACGAAAGTCTATGGCCGGGTGAATCTCCCGAATCCTCTGCATCAAAGCTAAGAGTTTACCTGAACTACATCAGAAAAACACTTGAGCCGTGGAAACTGAGAAACGAGAAATCAGATCTGATTGTCTGGAAGGGTGGCTCGTATGGTTTTTTCACAGGTAATCTGGTCTTTCTGGATGTGGAAGAATTTGAAGATGCATCAAAGAGGGGGTTTTCTTTACTGAGGCAGAGGAACTCCGATGGAGCAATCTACCAATTTGAGAAGGCCCTTGATCACTACAGGGGCTCATATTTAACTGATGACAAATATCTCTCATGGGCAGAAATGGAGAGAATCAGGTTAAAAAAATTATATCTATCAACTGTTGAAAGTTATGCGAGTTTATTGCTGGAAAGGGGACTATTTAAATCGGCAGACTATCATCTTTACAGGGCTTTTCTCGAAGACCCCACCGATGAGACAATTGTTGAGACCTACCTGAATCTTCTTATTTCCGCTGGCGTAACCAACCAGGCTATAAAAATTTTCAAGCTTTACGAGGAGCAGCTGGCAAAAAAATACGATCTCCCACCATCTATAAAAATAAGAGGAATAATTGAGAACATCGAAAATCAAAAACCGACATAAAGACTAACCTTACATATTCAAATTTAATCTATCAGGTTCGAAGTGGAATTTTGCGGGGGAGTTGAGCTAAAAGCTCAACTCCCCCGCAAAATTCTTGTATCACAAACTTACATCAAACTATTGAGCTCGCAACCTTTTATTCCACAACCAACTTTACCGTGCCTGTAAAATCTTCTGCCCTCATCTGGATAAAGTAAACCCCTGATTTCAAACCGTGCGTCTCCACTTTGATTCTGTACTCCCCCGGCGCAAAGCTTCGGGACACCACTTCCTTCACCCTTCTGCCAGTAACATCAAACAGGGAAATTTCGACATTCTGTCTTTTCGGGACAGTGAAGTTTACAAAGAATCTACTGTGAACCGGATTCGGGCGGATGGGTAAAAGCATGAGCCGGCCATCTTCTCCTTCATCCACACCCATGGTCCCGAGATCGAATTCAATGAGATCTCTTCCACCTGTCCATGAGTAATCTCCTGATGCGGTCGCCACATAGTTGCCATTTACGAAAAATCTGATGGAATCCCCGGGCTCTGCTCCCTCATCCACCCTTGCAGTTGAAGGATCGTCTCCGTAAACATGCATGAACCCGTACTGTCCGTGTGTGCGGACAACGAATGTTCCACAAAGGACTCCATCCGGATCGTATGCAGTTATCGTATCTCCGATTTGTACGGGATATCCGTTCAGGAAAGCACTTCCGTAGTAGTCAGTCCAGTATGGAGTTGGGCCCTTCTCTGCAAACTCAGGTGGCAACCCGGGGGTTTCCTTTCTTACACCTCCTGTAAGCCCCTGACTGTAATCGAGTGTATCAGTTTCGTAAACTTTGATCCAGTATCCGAGGCCATTCTGGAGCACATAGAGGTCACTGTACGGACTTCCGGGCCTGTAAGTCATGGCAACGGAGTCGAATCCGTCAACCACATAGATGTTACCCAGAATTGAAGAAAGTGCTGTCCCGACAGACTCATCAACCTCCGGAAGGTAGCTCACGAGATTCCATCCGGGATTAAGGAATATAGGATCAGAGGAATGAACTCTCTCACCTGT
>JALSOD010000094.1 GCA_026986655.1 Caldifarciminota bacterium
AAGCCTATTCATATCCTACAAGTATGGATACAGGCATTGCAGATATTGAAGAAGTGAGATACACGATAAATCTTTCTACTTCTGACACAGGCACTGACTACTTTTATGGACTTGTGAGAATGGCAGATCTATCACCCAATACAATTGTGACCCTTTTTATAACCGTTGATACAACTTTTGGCAACAACTACGTTTTTGATTCCTCCGACGTAGCTACTGCGCTAAAATGGAACCTGATGGTTGTTTTTAACAATGGTAATATGAGGATATTAAATCCACTCGGACAACCATTTGTTACTGAAGACACGGTTGCATTCAATTACTCGAATGGGATTATAGAATTTGGCATTTCACTCGATTCTTTGCCTGAACCACAAGGGTGGTATCTCTACACTGCAATCTATGCAGGAGTTGCTGATAACGGCCATTATGCCGAAGTTGATTCACTTGCTTCTCAAACGCACGGTGGAGGTGGTACAAATTCTATTTACGATCCGGACATTTACGACATTGTTGCACCTGATTCAGCAAGCCAGGTCGCTTTCCTTTCCTCATATACTGATAGTCAGTTTGCAATTATCCCTAATAATCTGTTTTTCGCGGTTGATCTGAGGCGAATCTTACCATTTATTCCTGCTTCAATTGAGGAAATTCAGGGGCATGCTGACTCCTCTCCATATGTGGGTATGACAGTTATGACGTGGGGTATTGTTTATGCTGTATTCTCCCATGGATTCTTTATTCAGGACGTGGGTGACTCAGGTAACACAGCACTTCCATGGAATGGCCTATATGTTTATACCGGATCTACTCCTACAGTTTCTCGTGGCGATGCTATAAATATTGTCGCAGAAGTTGATGAATATCACAATCTCACAGAGCTTAAAAACATTTCATCTATTGAGGTTATTGATTCAGGAAACTACATTGAACCAGCAGTTGTGCCTACTGGAGACCTTTCTGACGAACAATGGGAGGGAGTTTATGTTAAAGTTGATAGTGCAATATGCACCAATCCAGATCTCGGATACGGAGAATGGGAAATTAATGATGGAACAGGTCCTGTGAGAGTTGACGACATGGGATATTCCTTTAATCCCGATTCTGGTCATTCCTACATGGTTCAGGGACCCCTTTACTATTCCTATGGAAACTTCAAAATTGAGCCAAGAGATTCAAATGATGTGGTTGATCTTACTTATCAGCCACCGACCATCCCTGAGGTGAAGATAAATGAGATACTCTATGATACACCCGGGGCAGATCACGGGACATTTACCGAAATTGTGGGACAGCCTGGAACCTCTCTTGATAACGTTTACCTTGTAGGTATAAATGGAAGCAACGGTCAGGTTTACGCTGTCATTGATCTTTCAGGAAATTCAATTCCTGCATCTGGATATTTCGTGGTAGCACAGGATACTTCAGTTTCAAACGCTAATATGGTTAATCCCTCAGTTGATTGGCAGAATGGTCCAGATAATGTTTTACTTGCATATATAACTACCAATGACACAATTATTCTCGATGCCGTGGGATACGGTTCAGAGGATACAACTACCTGGCATTTCTTTGGTGAAGGAGTACCGGCTGTTGATGTACGTCCAGGTTATTCACTGGCAAGAATCCCTGATTCAGTGGATAATGATTGTAATACGTGCGATTTTTCTCCGATGCCACCTACACCAGGATTTGACAACGGTCAACTCCTTTATTATGATGGCTTTGAAAATGGAGCCTCTAACTGGACTGGAGATTGGGGAGTAACATCACAAACAAGTCATACAGGGAACTATTCTTACACGGACAGTCCAAATGGTAATTATCCTGATGATACAACGCTTGTTGGAAATTTATTAATTTCATTTGATCTCACACAATTCAGGGGTGCTTATCTCCAATTTTATGACACCTACTGGATCGAACAGGGATTTGACTATGGTTATATTGATATTTCAACAGATGGAGGAGCCACATGGACAAGTGTTGCTTCCTTCACAGGTACTATGGATCACTGGAAACTCGAGAATATAGACCTCAGCCCTTTCTGTGGTAACTCTAATGTTCAGATAAGATTCAGACTCGTTTCAGACATGTCTTACAATGAGAACGGATGGTTTGTAGATGATGTTAAGGTTATTGGATCATACGTCGATGCTTCACCACCAATGATTGTTCATACACCTCTGGCAGATACAACAAGTGTGATGGATTCACTCACTCTTACAGCGCAATTCCTGGATCCAAGTGGTATTATGTACGATTCACTTTATTACTCACTTGATTCTAACTGGTTCGCTGCAACCGCTGATTCTTCTCTGAACAGAACATGGTATTACACAATCCATGGACTTACCCCTGGAACCTTCATTGAATACTATTTTGTTGCTGCAGATTCATCTGGAAATAGGGCCGTGTCTGATCATTACACTCATATTGCAGGAAAGGTACTCTACGAAGATGATGGTGAGCCAGGCTACATTACACTGCCAGATCCGGGGGATTCTATCGCAGTGAGATTTAATTACGCACCTGCCGGGAGTCTCTGGGTTACAACTCTTCTCTACAATTTCTATATGGATTCAAATCATGGCCTTGACACAGTAATTGTCCATATTTGGGATTCACTTGGTAATGAGATGATTCAGCCGATTCGTGTTTATCCGGTGAACACCCTCGATAATCCGTTTGCATGGACAGCGGTTGATATTCGTAATGAAAATCTTTATGTGTCTGGAAATACCCCATTTTATGTTGGCGTTGAATATAGAGACACTATACCGGCTATCTTGCTGGATAACCCGGGTAGTTTCAATAGTTCATACAGATTCAGGAATGGAACCTGGCACGCGCTGTCTGTGGACTTCTTCATAAGGGCAATTGTCGGAACTTACGGTGTTGATGTTTCTGAAGGGAATGTGCCCAACAGGTACTCCTTTAAGTTGTTCCAGAACATACCAAATCCGGTTAAAAGTAGAACAACCATATCTTTTGTCCTACCCAGGACTGAAAGGGTACAGTTGACCCTATACGACGTCACAGGTAGAGCAGTTCGCACTCTTCTTGATCGAACTGTTACAAAGGGAGTTCACAGTGTTAATCTAAATACCAATGGGCTGAGAAGCGGAATCTATTTCTACGAGCTTAGAACGAGAGACAGAGTGAAGACCAGGAAGATGATAATTTTGAAGTAAGCTAATTTCCCCCTCCTTCCTCTATTAATAGTTTGGAAGAGTTGAAGGAGGGGGATTTTTTTACTATCCTTAAATACTCTGCCGATGGTTTGTCCCTTTGGGGCTGTGGTAGGGGACTGGAATGAATTCGACCCCGGGTCTTCCGTGCTGGGCCTGAGGATAGAGATTCATAAGATCGTAAACTTCCTGTGGAACCTCTGTTGTAACCTTCAATCCCATTGCACGAGCCTCTTCAACGGTTATAGGATAATCATGTGTGAAATAGCCCTGTGAGAGTTTATCAGCAACTTCTTTTCTTTTATCCTCATCGAGTTTGCCTTCAAGTAAATTGTAAACGATGTTTTTCACCTGATCGAGGGCTTTTTTAGCAACATCAGCTTTGATCAAAGTGTCATCCTCAACATTCTCTTTCCCTTTCTCT
>JALSOD010000095.1 GCA_026986655.1 Caldifarciminota bacterium
TATCGAGATAGTATCACATGCGGGAAATATATTTTCGCGATCCACGATGGTGAGAGAGGAG
Source organism: Caldifarciminota bacterium (assembly GCA_026986655.1). GTDB lineage: Bacteria > Hydrothermota > Hydrothermia > B15-G9 > WFZT01 > WFZT01. The sequence continues at coordinate 62 of JALSOD010000095.1, forward strand.
GCTTTAAGCCGAATATTTAAAGATTTTAGAGGCAGTTTCTGGATATCCATGAAAACGTTAGAGGTTATAGCAGTGAGGTAGATTTTAATGGGGCGGGGCGGGAGCCCCAAAAGGGCTCCCGCCCCACCTATCGTAATTCCATTGTCTCCCTTGATTTCAACTATCAGAGTGTCCCCCCTTGTGCCGAATTTTACATCCAACTTTTCCACCCTCACACTGTCTTTCGAATCACATATTGTTAACTTCTTCCCCACTATTTTCCCGTACACCTCAATGAAGTTAAAGTTTGTCGCCGGTCTTGAGACTCCAAACAATACGAGAGCAAGCAAAGTTAACATCAAAAGCTCCTCCTTAAACCAGCGAATAAATTGGGATTACCCTGGAAATTTGATACTGGATACGCCACTCCAAGATAAAAATCGTCAAACATCACCCCGATGCCGGAATCGAACTTCGGAGCGCTCATAAAATTGGTTCTTCCACCGTCAAATCTCAGGAAGAATGTATCATCACTGATATTAAAGAGTACAAAGGTGTTGATAAGTGCCATCCATTTGTCTCCGTGGAACTCCTTCCACCTGAAGCCCGGTAGAGTAAATGGTCCTCCTATTCTGAAATCAAATGGGCTATCCAGTTTGTCTGGTGAGTAACCTGCGGTCATATTTGAGACAATTTTGAGCCCGCTAACAAGTTTTATCGAGATACTCCCCGAAATGAATACACGATTGAATTTCGGATAATTTGAGGAAATTTGTCGCTCAAATTCTGCCCGCAGTTTCACATTTTCGACAGGATTCAGGTATCCCTCAATTTTCAAGAATTCAAGTTTTCCCTCTTTAATCGGTCTATTGGGTGTGTATGTCCTCGAATCTCTGAAAAATAGAGACCACTCGGTTTTATTAAGAAGATTCTCTATTTGTTCACCTTCTATTCCGGCCATAATCCAGGATGATTTCAAGTTGACTCCCGTAAAGGCTCCAAATCCTGTGGAATGGTAAAAATCGGCAAAGTCTTCGTGGAGCAAAATGGAAGAAAGGGTATTTTCCCCGCTTGATAATTTCCAGGCATCCGGGGTTCTTCTTTCATTGAAAAGTCTGAAATAGAGAAAAACTGGATTGTAGATTTCCTTAAATCCATGAAGATAGAAATCCACCCTTTTTGCTGAAAATGAGTAGCCAATGTAGCCACTGTAAAAGTCGTTATTGGAGCTTTCCCCAAATGGTATATTCAGGGTGAATCCATCTACTTTTGTAAATTCGATTGGATATCTTTCCCATGTTGAAAACGGAATAAAAGACTTTTGTAAATTTTTCGTACGTTTAAACTTACTTAAGACGTTTAACCTTTTAAGTCCATTCTTTTCTTTGTTCCTTACCTCGACTTTTCTTGAACCTGTAAGCACCTTATAGGAGTCTGTTGTCCTGTTATAAATCTCAACATCTCCAAACTTTGAGGTAATTTTTGAAAAATCAAAACCTTCTGTACTACCCGAAGTGTAAATTTCGATGTCTCCGGATCCTGAGTGAATCCATAGGTTATCAAATAGTTTCCCTTTGTAAACAATGTCTCCCGTCCTCGAGTGTATATCTATAACACCAGCTGTGTCTCCGTACCTCAGGTAGATATTACCAGTTTGAGTAGAAATTTCAATTGAGTCAGAATGGTTAATATCCACTCTTGCGTCTCCTGAGATCGATGCAATATCGATGGATTTTAAGTAATTTCCATATATCTCGACGTCACCACTCACAGATTTTACAGTGATAGAGATTCCCTCGGGGACGCTTATTGAAATCGTCCTGCTCCAGGAATTCAAAATTACCATGGTATCATTTCTAAACTGTAAGAATTTTCCAGTTACCTCAGTGCTTCTCAGATCCTTTTTCACGTGTATATAAACGTCACCACTTCCCTCCGAAATACTAACCGCCCTGACCCCTGAGATCTGGAAGCCTATGAGAATTAGTGATACTAATAGGCTCATATCATTCTTCCCCTTATGTGGAAGCTTATAGAACCATTCACTGTTGAGATATGTAAATATGACTTACCACTACCTATGCGGAATTTAAGGCTCCCACCATTAAGGTGCCATAAGGAACGAGTATTTTTTTCAAGCACGGTAAAATTCGGTAACTCCTCGAGTTCCGAATAATGAATGCTACCATTGACCGTGTTCGCTTCACCCTTTATGCCAATATCAGCAAGCAATGACACAGAGACAGATCCATTTACTTCGTTTATATCAACTTCATCAAAATTCTTGAGTGTAACCTTTATTGATCCGTTGACATTATCCACGTTAACAGAGTCAGCAGAGATAATGACCTTTATCGAACCATTTACAGATGAGAGAGTGGAAAAATGTGCATTGACGTTTCCTTTTATGTCTCCATTTACAGTAGATAAGTTGATCTCTGCACCTTTTAGGGGATCAAGGGTGATTATATCCCCATTTACACTGGAGATAGAAATGTCTCCAAGGTTATCAGGAACAAAAAGGGTTATATCAATTTCTCCCTTATCTTTTTTTAAATCGAGCCACTTCTCCTTTGTTTTTATAATGATTTTGGCCTTTGAAGGTGAGCTGTATTCATAAACCTTATAGTATTTTTTTGCATCGTCCCTGTACTTAAGAATTGCCCGGACATTATTTCCATCACTCTTAAGTATCTTTATGTCGCCACTTATATTTGATACTTCAAGAGAAAACTTTTCTTTTGGTTTTTTTATATCAAAGACAATCACCGTGTCATAGGTGATTTTTGAGCCCTCAGGAACTGGTGATTCTACAGAAAATTTTAAGTGATCAAGGTTTTTCCCCGTGTTTATATCTATTTTTACACAGCCTGATAATCCAACAACAATAATGAATATTGAAGTTATCAGTAAATTTTTCATGATTTTACACCTCCTATAGGCTGTTGAACTTTTTAAAAACCCATATACCTGCAAATAGGGATATTATCCCGGCGATTAGATAAAACGAGAGTGTTTGCAGATTTAAACTGACGTTAACATTTATAACGTTTTCAAGTGAATAGGTGGCAACGTTGAGATGGATACTTCTTAGTGGAGATAAGATTGTATAAATCAGATGATCGACGTAAATCGAAACAGCGGCTGTGACGAAAGCAAGAATTGTGGAAAACTTTCGGGTAACCATTTTGATGGAGAATGCAGGATAAAATATTGTGATGACCGGGAAAACCGCAACTCCACTGAGAATTGCCAGTTTCAATACTATAGACACCGGTATTGATGAAATTTGCTGGTAGCTCATCAGGAAAAATGAGGCAATTACGGAGGTCACAAATGCAGCGAGAAATCCTTCAATAAATACCGAGGCGAACTTTGAAAATAGAATTTCCTCAAGACTGATGGGCAATTGAAGGAGAAGATAAATGGTCCAGTTGTCAAATTCTTTCTTTACAACGTGGAAACCCTGAATAAAAACGGCGACGTAAATGATAGTGAATGGTATGGATAGAGCTACAAGAAAC
>JALSOD010000096.1 GCA_026986655.1 Caldifarciminota bacterium
TACTTTTCACCGAACAGCGCCATAACGCCCTGTTTGATAGCCTCACGGTACGGCATCCACTCTTTTTTAACCTCAATATTCTCTAAAATTTTGGAATTTACAATTCTCTCAATCTCTTTAAGCTCCCCATCGCTAACCTGCTGGAAATGAACAAAATCGAAGCGTAGTCTGTCAGGCTCTACAAGAGAACCTTCCTGTCGTGCGTGTTCTCCGAGGATCTCCCTCAGTGCTTTGTGCAGGAGATGGGTAGCTGTATGAGCCCTCTGGGCAGCGAGTCTCAGCTCACGATCAACCCTTGCACTGACTTCAACCGGCTGTGAAGGAAGCTCGCCATGGACGATTTTTCCAATGTGAACAATGTCTTTACCAAATTTCTGGGTATCTTCAACTTTAAACAGGAACGACTGACCGTTAAATTCGCCTGTGATGTAGCCCTTGTCTCCAACCTGTCCGCCACTCTCCGCATAGAATGGAGTTCTATCAAGCACCAGATAAACTTTTTTGCCCTTAATGGCATATTTCACGAGGCGCCCGGTAGTTTCAAGTGTTCTGTAGCCAACAAATTCGGATTCTTTGTAATCCCCATAAAGGATGGTCCATTCGGGGATTTCCATTTTGAAAGTAGACTTCTCCCGGGCCCTCTCCTTCTGTTTCGCCATCTCACGATCAAAGCCTTCCCAATCAATTTTAATCTTGTAGTCTTCTGCATACTCTTCAATAAGATCGAGCGGGAGGCCATAAGTATCGTAAAATTTGAATACTTTCTCACCCTCGATTACACCTTTATCACGAGCAGCTTCGAGTGCCTCACGCAGTCGCGGTAGATTTCTCGCCACGTGCTCAATAAACTTTTCCTCTTCCTTTTTGATGATCAGCTCCACTTCAGCTTTCCTTTCTTTAAGCTCCGGATAGGCATCTCCCATGATTTCAACAACAACCGGGGCAAGCCTGTAAATTATTGGCTTGTCTTCAAATCCGATCTTCTGTGCAAATCGGTGGGCACGACGGAGTATTCTCCTCAAAACGTATCCACGGCCAAAATTGGATGGATAAATTCCATCGGTAATTGCAAAGACAAGGGCACGTGTGTGATCCGCAAGCACCCTGAATGGTGCACCTTCAGGGCCATAATCGTACTTGACACCAGTGATTCTCTCAGCCTCTTCTATAATGGGGAGGAAAAGGTCTGTATGGAAGTTTGAATCTACCCCCTGCAAAACCGCAAGAAGTCTCTCAAGTCCCATACCCGTGTCAATATTCTTATTGGGAAGCGGCTCCAGTGTACCGTCCTCTCTTCTGTTGTACTGCATAAAAACTAAATTCCATAGTTCTAAATACCGCTCACCTTCTTCCGATGGATCTTTTTGATTTGGGTCAAATTCCGGCCCCTGATCATAGTGTAGTTCCGAGCATGGTCCACATGGGCCTGTGTCACCCATTTCCCAGAAATTGTCTTTCTTCCCGAGTCTCAGAATCCTGTCCTCTGGTAATCCAATTTCGTCTCTCCAGATGGCATAAGCCTCGTCATCATCGAGGTATACCGTCGCCCACATCCTATTCTTATCCAGTCCATAAACCTCTGTCAGAAGCTCCCATGCCCACTTTATCGCTTCCAGTTTGAAGTAATCACCGAATGAAAAGTTACCGAGCATTTCGAAGAAAGTGTGGTGTCTCTTGGTGAACCCTACGTTGTCGAGGTCGTTGTGCTTCCCACCAGCGCGCATACACTTTTGAACCGTGGTTGCCCTCCTGAAAGGTGGCTCCTCCTCCCCCAGAAAATATGGTTTAAACTGATTCATTCCTGCATTTGTAAAGAGCAGTGTAGGATCATTGTAGGGGAGCAACGGTGAAGAGGGCACTATCACATGACCTTTCTCCTTGAAAAACTCAAGAAATGTTCGCCTTACCTTGTTTGCAGTCCAGTTCATAGTTGGAAATATTAAGTTTCTCCCTAATCAAAGTCAATAGCAGGGAGAGGAAATCAAAAAAAGATTAAAACATGGAAGCTCTAACATGGATTATTAAGAATCTGACTCGAAACAGGCTATAAAATATTTTGTATTATACTTTCTTGATTTGAAAACCACAGGGTCCGTAAAAGGTGTTATTCCGTATCCTTTTTGCAACTTTTTAACAATATAATAGAACTCCTCCTTGTTGAATTCAGAAGACGCAAGATAAGCTGTAAACTTATCATTTAACAGTTCTCTTACACGTTTAATATGAGGTTCAATAGTAGCTAATTCCGACTTCATCACAAGCACAATTCCAAGCCTCAATCTTTTATGGGAAAATTTTAACTGAACATCTTCACCTTTCTCTTTGGTAGCAATACTATATAGAAAATCTATAAAATAATTTTGAAACTCAATCTTGAATTGTGGATCAGTCTCTTGGAATTCAAGAGGTTCCATCGCTTTAGTTAATTCATGGTAAAGTACAGTAAAGAAAAAACCATTTTCATATATATTCTGTATTTTTTCCAACCAAATCATTATTCTCTCAGATTCGGAAATCACAGGGGCAACATATTCTCTAAAAGCATCTATGTAATCTTTTCCTTTCGATCTCAAAACATGTATAGCCACAAAATATCTCATAGCAAATATAAGTTCTTTATCGAGAAATCTATAGGCTGAAGGAATAAATTCTTTTTGTATGTAAAGCCATAAAGCTTTTACAAATGTCTTTGTTTTCTCTCTAATATCTGAATTTAATACAAGTATTATCGAGCCTTCCTTTCTTTCAGCATGTTCCTCTTTGTTAGAAATATCTTCTACAAATTCTATTTTTACAGACGAAGTAAATATGTGATCCCCGAAGGTCTCCTGAGATGACGTTCTCTTTATTACATCGATTGTTTCTATAGTTTCTATCTCAACTGCTTTGAGGTTTTTGTTTAATAATCTATAAATATGAGCTCTGATATTTTTAAACCAAAGCAAATTTCCAATTTGTTTTAGGATAATCTTTAGAAGGTAATCTCCAACTTTAATAATCAGTATAGCAATCAAGTAACTCCACGGTGGGTTTAACCATTTTGATAAAATGTATAAAATAAAAAATGCAATAACTACATAAAGTAGAATAACCATCTAAGATTATATCCCCTTAGAATATTTTCCCTACCCCTTTTCTCATCCCCATCTATCAAGAGCTTCAGAATAACATTTAAAGTCATCACAAATGAATTTATAATCACCTTCTTCCTCAATAATCAAACTTAGGTTATTTAACTTGATAACTTTTCCACAAATAGCACATTTTACCTCACCCTTTTCAATCTTATCTAAGTATTCAATCTTCTCGAGATTCTCTTTTAGAGAATCGGTTATTATTGCCTCTACTTTCTCTGTAATAAAACTCAAATATTTTTCAATCATGGTAACCTCCAATTAAATAAATCAGAAATTTTTTAAAATTTCACAGTAAGTTGTATTTTAACAAAAAATTTAATCCTACGCAAATTGGTAAAAATTTTACTTGACCACTTTCACCTATTCTTTTTCCTGGCGTCTTTTCTCTTCCTCAGCCTCAATGGCAAGGATCAAACGCTCAAG
>JALSOD010000097.1 GCA_026986655.1 Caldifarciminota bacterium
GGAGGCAATGGTGCTTCCCAAAGACCTCATCTTTTTAAAACAGAATCTCTCGAATTACTACGCAAGGCTCGTTTACTTTGGGCAATGGTTCTCTCCAATGAGGGAAGCCGTTGAAGCCTTTATGGAAAAAACTCAGGAGCATGTAACAGGAACGGTGAAGCTAAAATTTTATAAAGGAAGCATGCACGTAGTGGGCAGGAAGTCCCCTGAATCGATTTACAAGGAGGAACTTGCAACGTACAGTGAAGGGGACAAATTTGATCACAAGGCTTCTGAGGGATTTATTAAGATCTACGGGCTTGACCTGGTGCTTTACGGAAGTTAAGCACTGCCTCCTTTCAAGGTTAAATATATGGGGAGGGGGGCGCCGAACGGCGCCCCCCTCCCCATATTTTTCTTTAAAATTCAAATTAAATCCCTCAGAACAAAATCTGTGTGCAATAGTGATTCCTGATTACATGTCGGCGAAAATTTTAGTTTTCAACAGAAAATCCATGATTGCAACAAATACTTATTACCTGAAATTAATTCCATTTTGGGAGATTCTCCATTAGAATTTCAAAAGAAATTACGAGAAGGAGGTCTGTATGATAAAAGTTGTGATGATACTTATATCTTTTTTAAGACCAGCGCCAGTGGAATTTTCCATGCCGGTCGATACATTTAAGAAATTTGACCATGCACCGGTTGGCAAATTCTTTCCTAAATTTGACTACAAGTCATGGACTTTTCTGGGGCCGCAGCCGGTTGCAAACGAACCCTGGTCAGGATCTAATGTGAGCGGGAGAGTCACATCAATTGCCATTGATCCGACGAACAATCTGGTGGTCTACGTTACAGGAGCACAGGGTGGTGTCTGGAAAACAACGGACGGTGGAACTACCTGGTCACCCATGACCGATGGTTTGTCGTCTCTTGCATCTGGCTACATTGCAATTGATCCCAATAATAATCTAACGCTTTATTACGGTACAGGGGAGCTCCACTATTGCGGAGACTGCTTTTATGGAGATGGACTTTTTAAATCAACAGATGGTGGCACCACCTGGACAAAAATTGCAACAACGACGCAGGTGGGTACAAGGATCGCCAAAATTGTGGTGAATCCATTAAATTCTAACAACATTTTCGTCGCAGGGAATTACGGACTGATTGTTTCAGCGGATGGCGGGACAACATGGAGCACAGTATTGAGTGGTTATTGCGACGATGTTGAGATCGATCCTGTTAATTCAAACAATGTATATGCTTCGCTGTGGGGTCAGGGAATTTACAAATCTACTGATGGAGGTTCCACGTGGACACAACTTTCTGGAGGATTGCCGACAACTGGATTCACAAGAATTGAGATTGCAATTGCGCCTACCAATCCTCTCGTACTTTATGCGAGTTTCGCTTCTACATCATATACGCTTCTCGGACTCTACAAATCCACCGATGGTGGAGCAACATGGACACAACTTACAAACACGCCTGACTATCTGAATCCTCAGGGCTTTTACGATCATTGCATTATTGTCGATCCAACGAATGAGAACGTTGTCTATGCCGGTGGTGTATATCCATATCCAGGGAGTTCTTATTATGGTCTGGTTATGACAACTGACGGAGGAGCGACATGGACAGATATTACTCTGGCAAGTGACGGTACAAAACTTCACCCGGACATGCAGACCCTTGCAATTTCTTCGAATGGGGAGCTGTGGGTTGGAACTGACGGTGGTGTCTGGAAGACGACCTCACCGGGAACTACATGGACAAATCTCAATTCGACTCTGGGAATAACCCAGTTTTACACCATTGGACTGCATCCCACGAGGTCTGATAGTATGCTCGGCGGTACACAGGACAATGGAACCCCTGTATATTCAGGATCACTTACTTGGAATGAGGTTTCCAGTGGTGACGGGGGTCCATGTTTATTTGACTGGTATGACCCCGGTTACTATTTTACAACATACGTGAAACTCCAGAACATTTATGAGTATTACAACGGAGCATATCAGGCTGATATAGCCGGTCCCTGGGTTTCTCTGGGTGATCGGGCAAGCTGGGCAAACGGACCGTTTGTGATGGATCCGGTCAATCATAATATCATGTACGTTGGAACCTACCGTGTCTGGAAAACCTCAGATTACGGTAGCACCTGGACGGCCATCAGTGGTGACCTTACAGCTGGAAGTGGTGTACTGCTTTCCCTTGCAGTTGCGCCCTCGAATACAAGTGTTATTTATACAGGTTCCAGCGATGGTTATGTTTATAAAACTACTGATGGTGGTACTACATGGACGCAGATAGACGGGGGCCTTTTCGGCTCAAGTCAGGTTACAGATATTGTGGTTAATCCCACAAATAGTTTGGAAATATATCTGTCACTTGATGCCTCATCAGGATCAAGAGTTTACATGACATCGGATGGTGGCACAACATGGAATGACCTTACAGGAACCCTGCCCGCAGGTTTGCGCGGACTTTCTCTTGCAGTTGATTTCCTGCCGACTGTTCCTCAGATTTATCTTGGAACCGACTATGGAGTTTATTTTACGTCGGACAATGGGGCAACATGGTCGCTTGTAGGTCCTGGACTGCCAAATCTCGCTATCTACGAGTTGAAAATTGACACTGCAAACAACTATGTTGTAGCTGCATCCCACGGTAGAGGTGTGTGGCGAACTCAGGTGATTTCAACTCTCACAGAAGAAGATTTTTCAAGAGTATCTTTCGACATTAACTACTCGATTTCACATGGACAAATCTCTCTCACCGGTCTTGACCCAAGAATTCTTTATAGAGTTAAAGTTTTTGATCCATCTGGACGCCTTGTGAAATATGAAGAAATTGTCGGTTATAAGTCATTTTCAATCAGGGTCCACGCAGGGATTTACTTCATCAAAGTTGATTTCTCAAACTACGAGAAGTTCTTCAAGGTGTTGGTCTTGAAATAGAGCTTTAGATGGCCTTTTCCGGAAATTCGTAGTTTGAAAGAACCCACTGAAAAAGCTATAATTTACCAAATTTTTCAAAAGGAGTGGTACAGATGGAAAAGATATTAGTAACGAGTGCATTACCCTACGCAAATGGCCCATTGCACATCGGACATATAGCCGGGGCATATCTCCCCGCCGACATTTATGTGAGATATAAAAGGCTAAAAGGAGACGACGTAATCTACATCTGCGGTACAGACGAACACGGAGTTGCAATCACAATTGCCGCGGAGAAAAAAGGAATTACACCCAAGGAACTGGTTGATTATTATTACAATGATATCAAAAAAAGTTTTGAGAAACTCGGTATTTCATTTGACAATTTTTCAAGGACATCGAAGCCTGTGCATTACAGGACGTCACAGGATTTCTTTTTGAGAATCTATGAGAAGGGTTTTATTTATAAAAAGGAAATTGAGCAATTCTTTTGCCCGAACTGCAAAAGATTTCTACCTGACAGGTATGTTGAGGGGACCTGTCCCTATTGTGGTTACCCGAATGCAAGGGGTGATCAGTGTGAAAAATGCGGTAGATGGCTTGAGCCAACCGAGCTAATAAATCCAAGGTGTGCCATCTGTGGAACCACTCCTGTTATAAAAAAGACCTATCATTACTATTTCAAATTATCTGAATTTTCAGAGCCTTTAAAAAAATGGCTTGAATCGAAGGATTGGAAGGAAAATGTCAAAAATACGGCCCTGGGCTGGATAAAGGAGGGTCTTAAAGACAGGGCTATAACCCGTGACCTTGAATGGGGAGTGCCTGTTCCTCTCCCCGAAGCTAAGGGTAAGGTGCTATACGTCTGGTTTGACGCCCCCATTGGTTATATTTCATCAACAAAAGAATGGGCGGAGAAGATTGGCCAGCCTGATAAGTGGAAAGATTACTGGCTTGATCCAGAGACCAGACTTATCCATTTTATTGGAAAGGACAACATTGTGTTCCATGCAATAGTTTGGCCAGCTATGCTGATGGCTCACGGTGATTTTGTTCTGCCTGACAATGTCCCCGCCAACGAATTTATGAATTTGATGGGTGATAAGATTTCGACCTCAAGAGGGTGGGCAATCTGGATCCCCGAATTTGTGGATTCTTTTGGGCCGGATTATGTGAGATTCGGCCTTGCCTTTGCACTACCGGAATACAAGGACTCAGATTTTAACTTTTATGAATTTCAGCAGAGGGTTAATTCGGAACTTGCGGACAATTTTGGGAATTTTGTAAATAGAACGTTGAGTTTTATAAAAAATTACCTTGGTGGCCGTATACCCGAGGCAAAAGATTTCGAAGACATGGATCTGGAGGTGATAAAGGCAATTGAAGAGGCACCCTTGAAAGTGGGATCTCTCCTCGAAAAATTTGAGATGAGAAAGGCCCTGCGTGAGGTGCTCGACCTCTCCAATCTTGCAAATAGATACTTTGACTACAAAAAACCCTGGATTACAAGGAAGAATAATCCCGAAGAGACTGCGAGAACACTTTATCTCTGCGCCTCTCTGGTCAAAACATTGTCTGTGCTCGCAGAGCCTTTTATCCCGTTCGGTGCTGAGAAAATTCGCAATATGCTGAACATCAAAGAGAAGTTGACATGGCAGGATGCAGGAAAGCTGAATTTACCAGCTGGACTTGAGCTCGGGGAAATAGAAATTCTCTACAAAAAAATAACGGATGAGAAAATTGAAGCCGAGGTAAACAAACTTCATTCCCGGTTAAAAAAGCCGGAGGAGGATAAAAAAGTGGAGGAAAAACCAAAGATTTCATACGATGAATTTCAGAAAATGGACATTAGAATTGGTAAAATCCTTGAGGCAGAAAAGGTAAAAGGTGCAGACAGACTCCTGAAGCTAAAGGTGGATCTTGGAGATAAAATTGTTACACTTGTTGCAGGAATAGCGAAATTTTATAAGCCAGAAGACGTTATTGGCAAAGAGTTACCTATACTTGCCAACCTGGAGCCGAGGAAGATACGAGGTATTTTGTCTGAAGGGATGATCCTCGCTGCTGTAGATAATGAAGGACAGGTCGTGCTCCTAAACCCGGACAAAGAGGTTCCACCAGGCACAAAAGTAAGTTAGCGGAGACTTTATCACAAATTTTTATATGGGCTGATTGTCGGCGGCTTCGATCCATCCTGTGTGCTCTCTTCTAAGAGATAACCAGCCCCCTCCATGATTTTACTACAACACAGAAGAGAGGAGGAGCAAATCCTCCTGTAGGTTTATTTCCCGGAAAACCTTCACTTTCCGATCATCTGCTCAAGGGTTTCTTTAACTTCCTCCACGTGACCTTTTACCTTCACATTTCTCCAGATGTGCCTGATTGTTCCGTCGGGATCTATAAGAAAGGTGCTCCTCTCTGTGCCATAGTACTCTCTTCCATATCTCTTTTTGAGCTTCCATGCACCATATTTTTCAATCACCACGTGCTCAGGGTCACTGAGAAGGGTTACCTTTAGGTCATGCTTTTCTGCAAATTTCTTGTGACTTTTTACAGAATCCTTACTGATTCCAAGTACAACTGCGCCCAGCTTCTCAAATTCTTTGAGATTCTCTGTAAATTCGATTGCCTCTCTCGTGCATCCGCTCGTATTGTCTTTTGGGTAAAAGTAGAGCACAACCCACTTCCCTCTAAAATCTTTTAGACATACTTTTTCACCGTCCTGGTTTTCAAGGCAAAATTCTGGTGCAACGTCTCCTACGTTTACCATTTTTCCTCCTCCTATGAAAAATTTGTTTCAAGATGGTAACGCTAAATTCACAAAAATTATAATTTTCCACATACTAAATTTAAAGCTTTTCCAAAGAAATACCAATTACTGCCTTTTGAAAGTCCAGTATTTATGCGGTTTTTCAGGTAAGTTGTCTTATATACAGCTGGAGTCTTGCTTTAGGGTTTTCATTTCAGTATGATTAATCCGAAGTGGATGAAAAAATGAGAGAAATCGTTGTTGAAGCTATAAATAGAAACAAAAAGGGATGGAGGGGGGATTTGCTCAAAAAGTTGAAACATGAGTATCCAGAAATGTACAGACAGCTAATATTTCTTGAAGAGCAAATAAATTCAAAGTTAATTGAGGGAGCAACTGAAAGTGAATTAAAACCTTTAATTAAAAGATGGGAAAAATTAATTGAGGAAATTAAAGGTAAGATTTGATGGTTGACGCGACCTTTGTGAACGAGTTAATCAACAGAATGGTCGAAAAAGATGCGTATGAAGGGATTTTTATAGCAGGGGCGAAGCCACTGATCAGGACGGATTATGGAGTTGTCAAATTTAAAGACTCCCCACTTTCCACAGAAGATGTAATCCAGCTTTTGGTGTTACTGAGACAGAAATCCAGACTAGCCAATACACCTCTTGACGAAGCTGGCACCTTTTCATTTGGAATCAAAAGAATAGGGAGATTTTCCGTTGAATATCTTCAGCAGAGGGGATCTATAGTGGTATTTCTAAGACGTATGAAAGGTAGAGTTCCTGATATCCGCGAGATTATCCAATCCAGGGAATTTCTACCCATTTTTGTTCATCTATTGGGTGAAAAAGGACTTTTTATAGTTACAGGATAAATGCAGCCACTTAATACTACGGTGGCAGCCTTCATTCTCTCTTATCTCTCTACGAAGATAAGCGGTATTATATACACCTTAGAGAAGCCCCAGACACATCTTCTTAAGCATAATAGAGCTGTATTTATCCAGAGGGAAGTAGGAACGGATGTCAGCAGTTTCCATGAAGGTATAATACATGCCCTTGGGATCAATGTTGATATACTTTATCTAAATGACGTTCCAGATGAGCTCACACTGAATGGAATTTTACGGACGATAGAAAGGGGGATAACTGTGATTCTTTCTTTCTCATCTGCGAGCATTCCACATGCCTTGATGTACCTCGAGAATACTTCAACGAACTCAATAACTGTCAGGGAGGTACTTTCATCGTCTTTACAGTGTGTGATAAATCCAGTTCGAATGGATAAATCAGGAATCAAATTTAACTAGCTTATAAGGAAGGATGAAGTTGCAAATTTAATAAGACTTGGAAATTACTTTGAGTTGGAAAAGTTTGTCAAATCATCCTGATAATTTTTTGATTTGTATCACTCTTCGCCAAAATTCCTGTTTTTACAATAAATAAGTCAGAGGATACTTCTGTGTATGAAATATGTATTTTGGCCAGATATTTCAAGAATCCCCGGTCGAACAAATTTTAAGAATTTAGCCCGAAAAATCCGCTTTTTACAGTGGAAGTTCGTAGGAGTAAATGAGGTTTAATCCTTTTTCCTTGACGTATTTTGCAACTGGAGGTGATGCCTGATATGTGACAAACACGATGAATTTTTCACCTCTCAGATACCTGTCAAGATTTTTGGCGTACTTCAGGAATTTGTCGACGTCTTTTTTCTTTAGCTGGGTTTTACATTCCCCGACGATATAGAGTTCCTTCCCGTCTATACGTCCCCTACCGAGTATATTAACCTCCAGATATTTGTTTCTACCAACCTCGATGTAATCTCTCTTCAAAGGTTCAATCAATTTGATCCCGTATCTTTCCTGCAAGATCTCTGGAAGCCCTTTGTAAGCCCTATCTTCCAGGATATAACCAATTGAGTGAGAGAGACCTCCAACCTGTTCGCGTGTCTTTCGGTGTTCACCCGCAAGTTTCGCCAGCTCCTCTTCGGTTCTTTTTTGGGCTTCAGCGAGTTCATTAAGTTCCTCTTCGGTTCTTTTTTGGGCTTCGGCGAGTTCATTGAGTCTTTCTTCGGTTCTTTTTTGGGCTTCAGCGAGTTCATTGAGTCTTTCTTCGGTTCTTTTTTGGGCTTCCGTAAGTTCCTTTATTGCATGCCACACCCTATCAAAATTCTCCTGCGTTTGCTTTACAAATTCGCGAAACTCTTTGCGTGTGACAGTTTCCCCAATAATCCTCTCTACTTCCTCAAGGAAGGATATGAGCACCTCCTTGAGTTCAGGATCTTTCACCTTTTCAAGCTTCCGTATAATCTGGGTCCTAATCATCTCAAGCCTAATTTTAAAGTTTTTCTCATATCTGTCAATATGAAGAATCTTGTCAAAAATACCTCATGACCGTGTTGGGCACTTCTGAATTGACACTCTTTAAATAGAGTTTTATCTTTGATGGACTATGAATAGACTTTTCATAATTCTCATGGCATTCTTGGTAAGTTCTTGCGTTCCAAAGCAAACAATTCCTCCTATAAGAAAGCGAAATCTTTCTGCAGACATAGCCCGAATTCTGCAGGATACGATTCTGAGAACAGCGACAGTGAGCATAAAAGTGGTAGATTTAAAAACGAATAAAACTATCTATCAGAAAAACCCTAAAACCCTCTTGCTACCTGCATCGAATGGTAAGATTTTCACCGCTGTTACGGCCCTTTACTATCTCGGTCCGTGGTTTAAGACACACACCGACTTTTACGTCGACTCGGCAGGTAACCTCTACATAAAAGGTTATGGAGACATGGGCTTTACCTATAAAGATATGCTATTTGCCGCAGATAGGATAAAGGAGAAGTTAAAAACACCCCCAAAATGCATATTTGTGGACGCATCGTACTTTGATACACTTCAAATTGGACAGGGATGGATGTGGGATGATTTGCAGTACTATTATTCATCAAGAATATCCGCGCTCGGTGTTGATGAAAATATTGTTACAATCTATGTGAAGCCGAGAAATACCTATGGCTTAAGGCCAGAAGTTACAACCTTCCCACCATCAGATTTCTTCAAAATTGAGAACAATGCTATCACTGTTGGAGATTCTGATTCTCTGAAAATCCACGTTAATGTTAAAACAGTACACGACACGGTGGTGGTTTTTGTGGATGGACAGATTCCTGTGAATTCCCCCACAAGGAGATTCTTTAGAAGCTATGACATGCCGGAGAAATTCTTTGGTTATCACATGGGGGAATTACTTTCAGGAGGTCAATTCAAGGGTTGCGTGAGAGAGACAACATTCGTAGCTGATTCTACACTTGACACGCTGTTGATTTTGCCGTCGGCTCCACTTTCAGAGCTAATCAGACAGATGATGAAGTGGAGCTCTAATTACAAGGCAGAGTGCATTCTGAAACTTACATCCGCGGTTGTTGATAGTCCACCAGGCAGTGCAAGAAAGGGATTAAGTCTTGTTAAACACGTACTCTCCGAGGCCGGAGTTGACACTACAAAATTTAGACTTGTAGATGGATCAGGACTTTCACGCTATGACTTGGTTTCAGCGGATATCATCACCAGACTTCTCATTCTCGCCTACAATAAATTTTCATTTGCTCCGGAATTCATTGCATCTCTCCCCATTGGAGGAAAAGATGGAACCTTGAGAAAAAGATTTGTCAATGATTCCGTTTTTGTCCGTGCAAAAACCGGAACAATGACGTCTGTATCGTCTTTGTCAGGTTATCTTAAAACAGATTCTGGTCGCACACTCGCATTTTCTATAATCATAAACAACTTTATAGGCAGTGTGAAACTCGCCAAGCATATTGAAGATTTAATTGTGGAGAGATTGAAACAGCTATGACGGTTTTAAATGGAATTGATATTCTACTGGAGAATTTCCCGGAATCCTTAAAAAAGAGTAAGGTGGCAGTCTTTACAAACCGAAGTGGAGTTACCAGAAATTACATTCCCAATTATGTGGCTATGAAAGAGAAAGGTACGTCTATTGAGTTTATTCTCACACCAGAGCATGGCCTTTTTGGGGCCTTTCAGGCTGGTGAGAAGGTGGAGGAAGAATTTGAGCCTCTCCTTGGAATTCCATTAATATCTACATATGAGAAAAAAGAAAATTTACAGGTAATTGAGAAAGTTGATGCCATTATCTTCGATATACAGGACGTTGGACTGAGATTCTATACCTACCTGAGCTCCCTGAAGCAGCTGATGGAAGTTGTAAAGGTTCAGAAGCTCATAATACTCGATCGAATAAATCCTCTCGGAAGGAAGGTTGAAGGTGGCATAATTAAAGAGGGATTTTTCTCGTTTGTAGGTGCTGTGAATGTGCCCATCAGGCACGGGATGACACTGGGAGAACTTGCTCGATTGATAGAAAAAGAGGGCAAGCTGGATATTGATATGGAAATAGTCAAAATCCATGGCTGGAATGGCGAAGAAATTACTAAAATCCCAGACTACCCATTTGTACCTCCATCCCCTGCCATCAACGCACAGAAAACAATTTTCTACTATATGCTAACAGTATTTTTCGAAGGAGCAAATGTTTCGGAGGGGAGAGGAACTTATAATCCTTTCAAAATTTTTGGAGCTCCATTTTTTGACCTGAGAGACCACATAAATCTTGATGCGATTTATGAGGGAGAATACAGATTTTTACCTCTTGAATTTGTTCCTTCGTCTTCAAAATATAATGGAGAAAAATGTAGAGGATTTGAAATTGTTCCTCTAAAACCTCTGGAATCTTTTTCCATTCTCGATGGACTTATCCTTTTTTCCTCCATACGGGAGCTCTACAGGGAAAATTTTGAGTATGTAAAATATGGAGAGAAGTACTTCATAGATCTGCTGACCGGTAGCTCTGATCTTAGAGAAGAGAAGGATGGTTTTATAGATAAGTGGCTATTTGAGGCGAGGAAATTTGAGGAAGTCCGTCAAGAATTTCTAATTTATTAAAGACAGAAGTTTTTTGTGAAGTTAACTCACGGACTACTCCCTTTGAGTTGAATTTTTATACGTGGATGACTCTATATCAATAACATTCTTCTCTTTCTTTTAACAACCACCACATGAGAAAGCTGTATTTCAAAAGATTTACATCCAACCCTTTATTCTATCTTCTCTCGCAATCTTTTGAAAAATTCCTGCATCATGCGTTTTACAATATCACCATAAGGCCCCTTTCTGACCTCTACCCTGTGGTTTAATCTTGGATCTTGCGGTATTTGATAGAGGGAAACGGTTCCACCAAACTTCGGGTCTTCCAGCGCGTACACAATCTCTTTTATTCTTGCAAGTACAATCGCACCTGAGCACATGACACAGGGTTCAACTGTTACGTAAATTGAGGTGTCGATGAGTCTCCAATTTTTTAGATAAGCGGCTGCCGCGGTTATAGCAATAATTTCTGCATGGGCTGTGGGGTCGCGGAGTCTTTCAATTTGATTATGACCACGTCCTATCACCTTGCCATTGTAAACCACCACTGCTCCAATGGGAACTTCTCCCTCCTCAAAGGCCTTCTGAGCCTCTTTTATCGCCTCCATCATGAAATATTTATCAACATCCATGATCAGAACATGTGGCCGATGCCAAGATAGATACGCCCTCTATCGTTTGAGGAGCGATGGTTCAGCTTAATACCCCAGTCCAACCTGATTGGGCCTATGATAGTGAAATATCTTATTCCAAGACCAGCTGAAACGTACAGAGATGTTGATATGTCTTTCCTCAAAGCAAAGAGATTCCCTGCGTCCAGGAATACGACACCTCCCCACTTTTTGCTAAATCTTGGCCTGTATTCGAAATTAAAATTGAAGAGGTAAAATCCATAGTGAATTCCCGTACTGGAATCGTAAAGAGGCCCAATTGAATATCTATCAAATCCTCTGATGCTTCCATCTCCACCAAGGTGGAACGACTCAAGGAATGGTGGAGTTTTGGTTCTTCCAAACGGGGTTATTGCCCCGATCCTGATCCTCCAGGCAAACGTTGTTTTCCTGTAACTTCTGTACTCGGAAAAATCCAGAATTCCTCTCCTGAAATCATAATCTCCATCCAGTATCCATCCTGCCTGTTCAAGCCTTACCACCATAAAAATACCCCTTCTTGGGTCAAATATGTTGTCTCTTGAGTCCCACAGTGGTGACAATGCTATCGAATTAATCACTCCCTGTCCTTCAAGTGGTCGAAGATAATTCTTTTTCCATGTAAGTGCCCCCTGAATTCGGAGCTTTGAAGAAATGTACTTACTCAGTTTGAATTCCGAGGAAATGTAATCCTGCTCATCCCTGATATCCTTGTAATATGTTAATTTCAACCGTGCTTCTAAATTAAAGTTTAGAAAATATGGCTCACCATAGGTTAAATCAAATCGCTTCCTCAGAATTTTTTCAACATCTGAAATCACATCAATTCGAATTTCACCATACTGGGCATTGTTGAACAAATTTTTGTGACCAATTGCAAACTTTGCCTGAAGGTCAAATGGAGAGTGATAACCACCACCAATTTCAATGTAACCGGGTTTCATCTCCGTAACAATAAAGATGAGTGCAATTGTGTCGCCAGTACTGTTCAAAGTCTTGATGGATGTCTGGACACTCTGGAAGAGCCCTGTCATGTAAATTCTCCTCTGTGATTCCACAACCCTGGAGATTCTATAAATATCACCAGGTTTAATGACAATTTCTCTCCTTATAATGGCACTCCTGACTTTTTTGTTCCCCCTGATTTCAACCTGTCCAACGTAAACCGTGGGGCCTTCGCTTATGTTGTAAACCACCACTACGGTGTCCTTTCCATTGATCTCTCTTGTGAATTTTACAAATGGTTTCCCATTGTCTTCATAAAATCGGACAAGGTTACTCTCTCCTGTTCCAAGCTTATCTTCATCATAATAAGCTGGGACAGGGTAATTGAAGACCTTTTTTAGCTTATAAGGTTGAAACGAGAGTAACCCGGCGAAAACGATGTCTTTTATTACCATCCTTGGCCCCTCGTGAATTTTTAGATAAATATCTACCCCCTTTTTGGTGATTTTTATCGTGTCCTTAATGACCTTGAAATGATTAAACCCCTTTGAATAATAAAATTTTTCAAGACGCACTTTGGCGGCAAGAAGGCGGGCATGTGAATAAATATCCCCCTTTTTTAGTTTCAAAACACTCCTTAACTGCTTATCTGAAAAATGTCTATTTCCGTCAATCTCTACTTTGTGAATTCTTGCAAAGGATAGTATGACCACCAGAATTAGTCCGTATGTCATCGTTTTATAGTATCAAGTATTGGGGGAGAATTGATAAGAAAAATTTTTATTTTTTAAAGATGATGTTGGATTTGGGCTTAAGTAACTTTTTGATTTCCAAAGAATTAAGAAGACGCGCATCTGGCAGAACAGATGGAGGCATTATCATGATACTGTCTACAACTGGCCCTGGAGAATCATCCACCATAAGCCGATAACCGAGACCAAGTGCTTCCGTATTTCCGTGACAACCAGAGCAAGAGCGTCCCTCTCTCATGGTCGTGTGTGGAATGTAGGGCATCGAGCCCCACACCTTCCCGTCTCCTCTTACAGGTTTCTTACTGTCCAGGATTACGTAACCTTCGCTGTCAACGTAACTTACAAAAAATTGAAACATCGGGCGAAAGGCGACATATCTACCATCAGGGGCAACACCCATTGGAACAAATTCCCATCTTCTCGTCGTCCATCCAGACAACCATAGGCCTAATTTCTCTTTTCCATTGATGAAATCTTTCATCTCTGGTTTGTCCCAATCCTTGAACGGTTTCCCAAGCTCCTTTTTTAGAAACCTGGTCACAATGGGGTATGCCTGAAGGACAAATTTTCTCCAGGGATAGTAATTTTTAATGTCAATCCTCACAACATGAAAGCCGTAATCGCCATAGGTCCAGGAAGCATGGCAGAGTGAGCAGGCAACTCGTTTGTGATTTTTGTCGTGCCCTACGATACCTGTTTGAAAAATTGAAATCTCATAAATTTTGCCGGTTTTTGCAGTAAATTGGTACTTTCCATTCCGTTTTGT
>JALSOD010000098.1 GCA_026986655.1 Caldifarciminota bacterium
ATCGGATTTAATATTACTCCATCGCTTCTGACTCACAAAGTCGATGCTGTGATCGGCGCGTACAGGAATTATGAAAAAAACGAGGTTGAATTAGAAGGAAAGAAACCCTGTATTTTCTTACTCGAAAAAAACGGAATTCCAGATTTCTATGAACTTGTATTCATCAGTTCAGACCGTACGATAAACAAGAAAAGGGAACAATTAAGAGCATTCATTGATGCCATTGATGAGGCTATAAAGTGGACAAGGGAACATCCAGAAGAGGCTCTGAAATTATATTTCAAGGCAAATCCAGATGTTAGAAAAGACCTGGACAGAAAGGCATTCTACGATACAATAGATCTTTACGCTCACACACAGGTTCAATCTATTGAAAAATGGAAAAACTTTATCGAATTCTCTCTAAAGGAAGGGATCATCAAAAAACCACTTGAGCCGCAAGAGGTGTTCGTAAACCTGCAGTAATCCGGATAAATTTGATTACTTAAAGTAGTTTATGTTCATCATTTCCTTCAAGAAAAATCCCCCTTCACAAGAAGGGGGATTTTTCTTGAAGGTTTCTTTGGGCAATGGCGGATTTTTACCCTGCCCATATTTTTCGAACAGTTTTATTTGGCAGGGGTTGACAGGAGAGGTTTAAACACGTATTATACTCCGACCTTTCTTTAAGGTACCCCCTGATTTTGAAAATAAGGAGTGATTATCGTGAGACGTATAGAAAAATTAAGAAACATAGGTATAATAGCGCACATAGATGCGGGGAAAACAACTACAACTGAGAGAATCCTGTTTTATACAGGAAGGACTCATCGTATAGGTGAAGTACACGAAGGTAGCGCAACGATGGACTGGATGGAGCAGGAGAGAGAGAGAGGAATCACAATTACATCCGCCTCTACCACATGCTACTGGAGAGAACATAACATTAATATTATCGATACACCGGGGCACGTTGACTTTACAATAGAGGTCGAAAGATCCCTTAGAGTTCTTGACGGAGCAGTTGTAATATTCGACGCAGTCGCGGGAGTGGAGCCTCAATCTGAAACTGTCTGGAGACAGGCAAACAAATACGGGGTTCCAAGAATAGCTTTCATCAACAAAATGGACAGGGTTGGGGCAGATTTCTACAGATCTATGAAGATGATGGAGGAAAGACTCGGCACCAATCCCGTTGCTATCCAGATCCCAATTGGAAAAGAAAATGATTTCAAAGGTATTGTAGATCTGATTTCGATGCGAGCCATTATATGGCACGACGATACTCTCGGTGCCAAATTCTCTTATCATGAAATTCCCGAAGATCTTAAAGAAGAAGCTCATGTAATGCGAGAAGAACTCATTGAGAAGTTGGCTGATGTTGATGACACCATAATGGAAAAGTATCTCGAGGGTGATGAAATTTCCGAAGACGAGATTAAAAAGGCTTTGAGAAAAGGCACAATTTCTGGCGATATAGTCCCTGTACTTGCAGGCTCCGCGTACAAAAACAAAGGAATTCAGCCACTTCTTGATGCCATTGTTGACTTTCTACCGTCACCGGTAGATATTCCACCAGTTAAGGGCTTTGCCCCTGCTACTGGTGAAGAGCTCACAAGGAGAGCTGACGAAAATGAACCCCTTACAGCGCTTGTTTTTAAGCTGATGTCTGACCCTTACATCGGTCAGCTCGTCTACATTAGAGTGTACTCAGGTGTATTGAGAAGTGGAGAAACAGTATTAAACGTGACAAAGAACAGACGTGAGAGAATCGGAAGACTCCTCAAAATGCACGCCAACAAAAAAGAAGAGGTGGAAGAGCTTAAAGCGGGAGATATAGGTGCCGTGGTGGGATTGAAAAACGCCTTTACAGGAGACACTTTGAGCTCCGAGGATGCCCCCATACTCCTTGAATCCATTGATCTTCCAGAGCCTGTTATTTCTATTGCAATCAAACCAAAAACAAGAGGCGACAGAGATAGAGTTTCAAAGGCAATTTCAAAACTCACCCAGGAAGACCCTACACTACGTGTAAAATACGATGAAATCACGGGCGAAACACTCCTTTCCGGAATGGGTGAACTCCATCTCGAGATCATCGTTGATAGAATGAAAAGAGAATTTAAGGCTGAGGTTGTTTCTGGAGAGCCACAGGTTGCGTACAAAGAGACGATAACCCGAAAGGTAACCGTAGAAGGGAAACACATCAAACAGACTGGTGGACATGGCCAGTATGGACATGTGGTTATACAGTTGGAGCCACTTGAGAGAGGCAAGGGCTTTGAATTGGATGTTCAGCTCAAGGGAACCTCAATTCCGCGTGAATTTGTTCCGGCTATTGAGAAAGGACTGAAAGAGGCAATGGAGAAAGGTGTCGTTGCTGGATTCCCCGTTACCGATGTAAAAGTGACCCTGCTTGATGGTTCATATCACGAAGTTGACTCCTCAGAAATGGCCTTCAAAATAGCGGCACGCAAGGCATTCCAGGATGGAATGAAGCTCGCAGGACCAGTTCTCTTAGAACCCATTATGAAGGTTGAAGTTGTGACACCAGAGGAATTTATGGGAGATGTTATAGGCGATTTAAATTCACGTCGTGGAGACATCATCTCAATTGAGGAAAGACCTCTGGCTAAGGCTATCACTGCAAATGTTCCACTTGCCAACATGTTGAGCTATGCGACCAATTTAAGGTCGATAACGAGAGGAAGAGGATTCTTCACAATGGAATTCTCTCATTATGCACCCGTCCCCAATAATCTGATATCTGACATTTTGAGAACGATTGAAGAGAAAGAAAAGGTTTTAAAAGGGAAGTAAAAGTTGGATGAGGGGAGGGGCGCCTACGGCGCCCCTCCCCTATAATTTTTATTCATATACCTGTAAGTCTTTACATTCTTTCAGTTAAGTTACCTACAAGGTAATCCCTCAATATCATCTTTGTTTCCTGAGAAATTCTAAGTACGAGTAAACCACCAGATATGTTGAAAATATTAAACAGGGATCAGGGCAGATAATCCCGCATATAAAAAAATACATTACCGATTGGACAATCAATGCTACAACAAGCTTAACTTATAATCCTGATTTGCACTTAGCCAACTTAATAATCAAGCGTAATACTTTTAGATGTTACCCAGGGGCAAATTTTAACCCTAAAATAGTACCCAAAACTCCGAGATCAACCAATAAGCCCATCAGCAATATTCGTATAAAATTAACAGTCTCCTCTTTTGAACCTAAATAAAAAATAATTTTAACCACGTAACTCATCGCAAAGATAGGTATTATTATGGCAGTTCCAATAAAGAAATTGTCTGTACCAAAATTTAACAATGTAATGGTCAAATAATTAAGAATGCCAATCAAAATACCAGTTAAAAGAGCAAAAGAGCCAATCTTTCTGTAAGTTTGCTCGTCAAATTCTTCTTTATTGCCTTTAAATAAAATGAATGTCCAGTAAAAACTTACATTTATTACAAACCCGATCATCACCAGGCCCCCAAGGAATTTTCCACCTATCTTAAAACTCGAAAATGTCACAACAATACCCACTATGGT
>JALSOD010000099.1 GCA_026986655.1 Caldifarciminota bacterium
AAAAGATATTTTCTAAAGAGTGCCGGGCTTGTTCAACAAACGGTTCAGATTGTGGCTCGCTCGCTCACTCGCTCTCACAATCTAACCTTTCTCGTTAACCCTCTTGCTTAATCAATCGCTCATATTCGGCATGAGAACCGATCCAAACCCATATGAAATCAGTACCATCTTTGATTGCCAGGGCTCTATGATTAATTCCCACCCTTACTGACCAGAAATTACCTACCTTCTTGAAATGCAAGGAGGGATGCAAAGGATCTGTCTTGAGAATTTCAAAATTTTTTTTTGCTGTCTTTCGCACAGGCTCAGGAAGCGCCTCCAATAATTTCCAGAAACGGGTGGTGGTTTTATGCATTTATAGTTCCTTTAATTTTCCCTTTGCCTTTTCATCAAGGGCCTCTTTGACCAGAAAATCCAACTTTCCTGATTTTGAGTCTTCTTCAATTTCTCTGTCCCATCTATCCCAATCTCGTTCGTAAAACCACTCCCTCAACCTTGCAAACTCTTCCCTTGAAAGGGACTCAATGGAGGTCAAAATTTCTTCAACACCTGGCATGGGTTTTACCTCCTTCTATTTATGGGGTTAACGACCAGGGTCACTTGCCGACATGGAGCAAGGCCAAAGGCCGCAGCGGAATGCCTGTCTGCCTCCAGGCAGGGCGGTCAACTGCACCCAATTGTCAGCCACATTACTTACATAGTTGTACTATATGTTTTCTTTTTAACAAATTTCTGTTATTTTTTGATGTATACAACTTTGGCTTCTTTATACCTTTAGGATAAAGCTCTTTTTTCTTATACCATGGTATGGCTCGTTTTTCGTTAGTACATATTATGCGAACTCTGCTTACAATAACAATCGCTACAATATGTACATCATCGAAATCTCTATATATATATTTTCGTTTAATATCATTCTCTTTATCGTCTACTAAGAAATCATCAAGTAGAACGCACTTACCAGCTCTTTGCAGTTCAGCAATAATTGGCAAATACTTGGGCATCTTCTTTAATTCGCGTTTATATTTTGAACCACCAAACACCATCTTGCCATCTCTTTCAACAATCCATTTGCGAACGGGATAAAAATTACCATGATTCTTGTCTTGAGGATTAAAAACAGATGCAAGTGTACAGGTATCAATAACTAAGCACATTATTATATTCCAAGTAACGCCATCTGTTCCTTAATGAAAAAATCTCTGTAAGCAGGAGGTTGTTCTTTAGGTAAGTTTCCATCGTGGCCAATTGAAAGTGGAAATATTTTGTTTCCTTTCTCATCTCTTTGAAAAAAGAGTATTTGTGCCTTTAAGATATTATTGTTTTTGTCGCGTCCATAGTTAATTCTAAATCGATCAATTAAATAGTCACTATGGGTCTCAATTAAAAACTTTTTACCTTCCATACTGGCCATATGAAAAAAGAGAGTTCCAAGAGCTGCTTGGGCTTTCGGATGGAGATGTACCTCTGGCTGTTGTATTGCATACCAGGTATTCTTTGGTCTTGCAAACAACTCGACAATAACTGGAAGTGATTGAGAAACCCCATAGCCAACACTACAGATACTGAAGTTCTTATTATTGAGCATTACGTCCAGTTCGAAAGGTGCAGTGGCTCCCCTACCATATCTTTTTATAATAACATCATCGAACAAACCGCTATTTTCACCTATTTCTTTGATAAAATTCTTAAATTTTTTCGCATCAGCGTCCCTACCTAATATTTTTTTTATTAAATAAGGTGTATGATCTCCCTCAGAAGAAAATTCTAATTTGTACATATCATATGTACGCCTAGGTTTAGTTCTAATGGGGGCAATCCAAGCTATGTCTTGAAAAAATACAAGTGGAAGTAATGTTCTTAAACGACCTAACGTTATTTCTCTTTTTTTTCCTTTTTTTTCTTGCTTTTCAGATATTTCATTAGAAAAGATATTTTCGATTAATTCTGTTAGTATTATTAATGGTATTTCCTTTAAAGAAGTTCTCTTCTGTAGTTTGAGAACCTTGTATCCTTTAGTATCATTCTTATGATCCAATAACCATGTGTAAAATATTTTCTCAAATTCGTCATCGGTTAAAAGATGTTCACTGAAATCTATTTTTTTGTATTTAATAGCTGATTTTAAGAAACGTATGCGAAAAATCCTCTTTTTCCTCATGTAAGTTAAAACAGAAAGGGATGGACTCCCCTTTATTTTCGTAAAAGTCATCAAAAATGCAGATAATTCTTGGTTGCTTCCATCAACATTCATTAGACCAATGTCGAAAAATCGCTTTTCTTCTGAAAACATACTTACTATGTCAGTGAAGTGGCTAAATTCCACATCTTCAGCAGAAAAGTCCAACTTGAACCAGAATTCAGGAAGAGATAGTAATTTCAGAATCCTCATCATAGAAGTTTTACCAGTACTATTCTCTCCTACCAAAAAATTTACATCAAAAATTGGCACAAAGGTTTTCAAAAACCCTCTGAAATTATTTAAGAACAAATATTTCATATTATGCCCCTTCCTCTTAATGGCTAACGCAATCGTCTCTTGCGGCGGGATTCCAGCACGGACTATCCGAACAGCACGGATGTAGTAACCAGTACAGACTCTAATTAACGCACGGCGCCCCGCCATCAAGAGCACGAACTTGTTAGCAGTTCTGACTCTATTTTGGGCACTGGGTTTATAGGCTTTGCACTGACCTTGCGAGAATGCTCCCTCCTGAATGTTGTGTTTTCCGAGTCTCTTTCCTGATCTTTGGGGGGCATTTGCAAAACTTTCGACCACCGCTGATCCCATCCTTTGAGAGAAATACAATCCTTCGACTTTTGTACTTGGTTTATATTCTCTGGTATTTCCTTTATAGTGCTAAGACAGCTATAACTGGCGGGAAAAGACAATAGCCTTTTCCCGCTCATGTTCATCGCCTCGTTTGGGTTTGCATTCTCACAATGTGACAAACTAACTTTGCATTATCTTCATCTCGGTAATAATCTTAGTTGCCACATCCTCATTATACTCCCGCACTCTCTTTGGAGTTAAGAACCACTCAATGATCCACCAAACCCAAAAGCCACCGGCGGTTAACAAGAACACAATGCCAAGCCCAGTTTTCCCAAGTAGGAATAACTGTATTGGAAATACAATTGCAAGAAACACCATTAACCCAGTACTCTTAGCTTTTTTGTTATATTGTTCCTGGAACATCATTTGTTCCTCGGATGACATTTTCGACAATGCGGACTTTACTGTAGTCGGTAGCTTCTCTGATATACTGGGGGCAATTTCAAGAGCCATCTTACTTTCCTCCTTTACTGGTTAGTTTCAATAATCATTGCTTACTGAACAATTGATCTCTTCGATTTCAACCGAAATTACTCACCTCCTTTCTTCAAGAAGTATATGGCTAACGACCAGGGTCAGTTGCCGCCAAGGAGCGCAGCGGATTGGCGGTCAACTGCACCCAATTGTTATGTGCCTTTTATGGTTTCTCATCTTCGGCATTAGGAGCCTCAAGCGCCTTAATTTTATAT
>JALSOD010000100.1 GCA_026986655.1 Caldifarciminota bacterium
AAGAGGGGATATCTCGATACTCAGCAAAACTTTATCCTGTAAAAAAAGTAAGGAATGAGATAAGGGCAAAAGCCCGAGACATTCTCGGTAAATTAGATTCTCTTGAAATTTTTAAAAGAGATGCTTCAGATGGGAGATATGAAGTTGAAATCACTGTATCTGATACACTCAAAGCCGACTTTATTGAGATTATGCCCGGGTTCGAAAGAATCAATGGCCGTACACTTAAATTTTTTGCCTCAACTCCAGCTGAAGTACTTCGGGTTGTAAATGCAGCTTCTATTTTAAGTGCTTACGCTAAATTTCTAACCCAATAGGGGAATCCAGCTATATTATGTGAGGTCTCTATTGTTTTGATTGACCAGATGTAAATTAGGTATTCGTTAATGTGCTTTGGATACTAAAATTAGTAAAAAATAAGAATTACGTCTTGATATTTGAAACTCTTAATAATAGGCTTTATTATATTTATCAGTTCTTTGTGAATAAATATCCAAGAGGGGATTTAAGACCGTCACAAACACCATTCTTTAGAGATTAACAAATCTATAGGAGGAGTGTTTAAAATGGTAGAATCAGAAATTAGGGCCATAATAAAAGAGCAGAAGGTAGAAGCCGTAAGGCTCTGGTTCGTAGACATACTCGGCCAGATAAAGGGATTCTCTATCTCTGTATCTGAACTTGATAGGGCACTCGAGGAAGGTATCGGTTTCGACGGATCTTCAGTTGAAGGGTTTGTCAGGATCGAAGAATCGGATCTCATTGCAAAGCCTGATCTTGATACGTTCTTTGTGCTTCCCTGGGAGGTAGGTGGTGTAAAAACCGGTGTCATGCTCTGTGATATCTATTACCCCGATGGAACACCATTCGAGTCTGATCCACGTTATGTTCTTAAGAAAAACCTTGAAAAGGCTGCTCAAAAGGGATTCATTTATTATGTTGGGCCTGAGCTTGAATATTTCTACTTTCCATCTGATAAAGAGCCCATTCCCCTCGATAAAGAAGGGTATTTTGATGTTTTTCCATTCGATGAAGCATCCTATGCACGTGAGGAAACATTTCTTGTTCTGAAGAGCATTGGTATAGAGCTTGAGGCCATTCATCATGAGGTCGCAAATTCACAGCATGAGATTGATTTCAGATATAAAGATGCTTTGAAGATGGCTGACCAGTTAATAATTACTAAGGCTATAGTGAAGGAGGTGGCGAGGAGACATGGTCTTTATGCAACATTTATGCCAAAGCCAATTTTCGGTATGAATGGAAGTGGTCTCCATGTTCACCAATCGTTGTTTAAGGATGGAGACAACGCCTTCTATTCTCCGGATGACCCTTACAACCTTTCAGAAGTTGGAAAGGGATTCCTTGCCGGACTGCTCAAGCATTCAAAGGAGATCACGGCGGTTACTAACCAGTGGGTAAATTCTTACAAGAGATTGGTTGTGGGATACGAGGCCCCCGTTTATATTTCCTGGGGTAGAAAGAATAGGTCAGCACTTGTAAGAGTCCCTGCATTCAAGCCTCAGAAACACAAGTCCTGCAGACTGGAGTATAGGTCTCCGGATCCCGCAACAAATCCATATTTTGCATTTTCAGTTATGCTTGAGGCAGGACTTGATGGGGTGGAGAAGCAATACCCACTACCTGATCCGATAGAGCAGGATATCTTTCATCTTACTCCGGAAGAAAAAGAGAAGTTAGGCATTGACTCACTCCCCGGGAATCTATATGCAGCCATAAAAGAGATGGAGAAGAGTGAAGTGGTGAAAGAGGCACTTGGAGAGGTGGTGTTTGAGAAGTACATCAAGAATAAGAAGGCCGAATGGGAGGCTTACAGGACACAGGTCACGGATTACGAAATAAAGACGTATTTACCGAAACTTTAGAGTGAGAGCATTTAACAGGGTGGTCGGGGAGTTCGTTGAACTCCCCGACCACCCTTCAAAAATAATCAGTCTTGCCCCCAGTATCACAGATATTCTCTTTAGACTGGGGGTACAGGATCGTGTTGTCGGACTCTCCGGATTCTGCCATAGACCCCCTGAAACAAAGAAATACCCAAAAGTTGGATCATACCTTTATGTGAATTACAAAAGACTTGATTCTCTTGAGCCGGATCTCATTTTAACAACCGGAGGAGTGGAAACAAAGATTGCTAAAGAGTTGTTTGAAAAAGGATATCCGGTCTTTTCACTCCCTTTACCTACAGATCCCTGGGAAATTCTCTCAGGTGTTCACCTTCTTGGAGTTGTTCTTGGTGTTCAGGAGAGAGCACGGGAGCTTGTCTCTGAAATTGAGGAGAAATTTTTATCTCTCAAAAATTCATTCAGGGGAATCAAGACCTACGTAGAAATTGATCTTGGGGAGCCTATATCAGTCGGAGGGCCAAGTTATATAAGTGCAGGATTGAACTGGATGGGACTTGTAAATATTTTTAGCCATCGGGAGGAGGCTTATTTCACACCAGAAGATGAGGAAATAGTTGCTCTTGAACCCGAAGTTGTGCTGTATGACCCCAAACCCCACAAAAAACCATCATACGAAGAGGTAGACGAGAAGTTGAGGCAGCGTGGTATACTTAAAGAGTCCACGAAATTGATCGTTACCCAGGGTGACTGGCTCGCTCATTACGGCCCATCCTTTCTCGATGTAATCCTGCCTGATATCAGGAATCGTGTCAGGGATTTACTCAGGAATAAATGAAATCACAGGAAGTGTGAGGGGTGGTAAACCCATCCTTGATATGAGATTGGATACAATTTCCCTGAAATACGGCCACACGTGCATTCTCGCACTTGTATCCGCATACTTCTTTAAAAAATCTTCGGATGGAGCTGTATAACCGGTTACATATTCGAATCGGTACGTAACTTTGATCTTTAATGGTATTGTCCTTCCATCTTTAACTTTCAGATCTAATGTCGTATCAATGTAAAAATTTTCTCCTTCAGCTTGGATTTTTTGAGACAATTTGAGGTTAACTGTGGGATTGGAAAATTTTCTTGTTTTGAGCTCGACACTGAGATTTTTTAAGTAAATTTCAGTTAAACTGGTTTTTAAAACAAATTCATTGAAGGCTTTTTTGTCGAGGTTATGCGTTGATTTAAGCACTTCTTCCCTGTTCATATCTTTCTCTGATTACCTTAATCTTCTGGAATGTTTCTTTTCGTTTCTTTTCTTCAAATTTCCAGAGGAAACTCTTTTCAATTTTGTCCACTCTATTTTCGATAGTTCTAAATTTGCTTTTAAGAGACCTTGATGCAACACCTTCGGACAATAGTGAAATTATAAGAGAGTTGAGGCTTATGCCTTCATCCCTGGCCATTTCAACGAGCCTTTCGTGGAGAGAAGAGGGGATTCTTACAAGGAATTTACCTGTGTATTTTTTGGCTGCCTGTGGATCAGGTATTTTTACTCCCCTCTTTAAGGCCGTTTCAATCCATAGTTCCATAGCTTCTTTTATCATTTTTAGAGCTTCTTCTTCCGTTTCTCCATAAGAAATACAACCAGGAAGCTCTCTGATC
>JALSOD010000101.1 GCA_026986655.1 Caldifarciminota bacterium
TCTTCCCGGGATACTTAAGGAAAAATATCAGATTGAGATTGAGGGGAAACTCAACAGAAAATTTTTTGATGTAGGCAGAAATAGGTATGTGGAGGTGAACATATACGGCAGGGGGCTGAGATCCGGCAGTGAGGTACACATAATGGGTGAGTGCAAGAGTAAACTCAGCAAGAAGGATGTGGACAAATTTATGAAGATGATAAAGGGTCTTGAGAATGTGATTCCAGGTGAAAAGTTTATACTATTTGTGACCTATCATGCGACACCGCAGGTGATGGAGTATGTGAAGGAAAAAGGAGCCCACCTGGTCTTCTCCAGCGAATTTGAGTAAAGCATACCTATTTGAAATTCCCCAATGTCCCCCTTTTGACAAAGAGGAATTTTTTGACCTGTTTTTCAATCCCCCTTTATGTCCCCCCTTCTCCACGGGAAATCAGGGTTTTTGTAAAGCGTTGGAATTCCGCCACCTGGTCCCTTACCATGGTTTTTCGGGAGGTTCGATGAACATTCTCAGTTTTGAGGCTCGCATCGGGTGCTGGAGTTTTTTAAGCGCCTTCACCTCAATCTGACGAATTCTCTCCCTTGTTACATTGAATATCTGGCCTACCTCTTCAAGGGTTTTGGGTGGCTGATCTCCAAGTCCAAACCTGTACTCGATAACCTTCCTTTCCCTCGTTGAGAGTGTGCTCAAAACCTCCTCAAGTTTCTCCTTCAAGAGGTTCTCCCTTGCGTACTCAAATGGCGTTTTCTGCAGGTCATCGACGATGAAGTCACCGACAAAGTTGTCTTTCTCCTTGCCTATTGGCTTGTCTATTGAAATTGGCTCCTTCGCTGCATCTATGGCCTGTTTTACCTTCTCAATGGGCATGTCAAGGTAATCGGCTATCTCTTCAACCGTAGGCTCGCGTCCAAAGTCCTGCATCAAAGCCCTTGAAGCCCTCGAAACCTTTGTTATTGTCTCAATCATGTGAATAGGCACCCTGATGGTCCTCGATTGGTCTGCGATGGCCCTTGTAATTGATTGCCTGATCCACCATGTGGCGTAAGTTGAAAACTTAAACCCTTTCCTGTAATCAAACTTTTCCACTGCTTTGATAAGACCCGCGTTCCCTTCCTGAATCAAATCAAGAAATTCGAGACCCCTATTGAGAAATCTCTTTGCAATACCGATGACGAGTCTGACATTCCCCTCGACCATCCTGGATTTCGCCTCTTCGAGGTCACGGAATTCCTTACGAATCTTTTTATAGGTCTCCAGTGCCTCTTCTTTACTTAAACCCACCTCTTCCTCAATCGCCTTAATCTCCTCACGAATCTTGGTCATCTGGTCGGATATACCGTTGAGGATTTTTCTATCATCGGCACTGAGTCCACCATTTTCTCTCGCTCTTATCGCGATCTCCGCAGCATTCTCCTCAAATTTTCTATAATTCCTGTCAAGTGCCCTCAATTTTTTAATTCTTTCGTCAAATTCACGTGAAATTGCGATAACCCTCTTGAACTGAGGTTTTAAATTTACAATTTTCCTTCTGATGGACTTTATCTTTGAGGCCAATTCCTGCTTTTCTTCTTCGGTGAGTTCTTTCTTATTCCAGTAAACCTCGATCTCTTCGTACAATTTCTTTATAGATTTGAATGCTCTATTGACCCTCTCTTTCTCTTTTTTGTTCTTCTGACGGGAGGTCCAGTACTGGGAATCAACCTGTACGATCTCCTCAATCTGGGTGATCCCCTTGTCCGTTTCGTAAACCAGTTTCATGAAATGCGTGAGGCCAAATTTTGTACTGAAGAGTATCTTCATGATATTTATTCTTGCGTCATCTAACTGTTTGGAAAGCTGTACTTCCTGCTCCTTTGTAAGGAGACCGAGATCGGAGATTTGTTTTAAATACGTTTTTGCAGGGTCATCCCCTGAGCGGAAATAGTCATCGGCCGTCAATTCGTCCTTCTTCTTTTTTTTCTTCTTTTTGTCGAGGGATTCGACAATCTCGATCCCGTTCTCCATCAGGGTAACCATTATGTCGTCAACCATTTCGCTGTGGGAAAAGTAAGGTGGGAGCATCTTCATAACTGTTTCGTAGGTTACCTTTTTCTGACCATCTAATTTCTTTACAATTTCTTCAATTACTTCTTTCTTTGTTTTAATCTTTATAACGGACATGGCTAAAGGAGACCTCCTTTTCCCCGTAATTTTTTCTTAATCTCAAACATTTGTTTTAAATAAAAATCCATTTCTTCCTTGTTACCTGATCTTTTGGCCGCATCAAAAAGACGCTTTGCCTCCCTGTAATCCTTACGATATTTCCAGAAACGGACTTTGTTCTCAAGGAGGGACAAGTTTTCATGGATGTTACCGGATCTCATTAAGGCTTCTGTCATGGACATCCTCAAAGTTTCACTCCCTGCAGCCATTATTTCTTCGTAACTCTGCCCCTTCTTTATACTTCTTAAAAGCTCTCTCGATAAAGGGTCATCAAAATCTTCTTCATCAAATAACTCACTAACAATCTCTACAAGTTCCTGATATTTAAGCACGTTCACAAGAATGATAAAATCCGCTGTTAACTTAACTTCACTTCTTTTTGACTTCTTATTAATACCAGTTTCGCCTGAAAATTTCAACCCTTGATTTCTTAAGGAATCAACAGGGATTCTTGAGAGCTCCGAAAGTCTGTTTAAATAAGCATCACGCGTTATGCTGTCGGGTATGAGAAAGATGTTCTGTAGTATTGATTTTATTGCTTCACTGTATTCTGCCGGTGATTCCTTTAACCTTTCTGCCTCTCTGAATTGATATTCGAGAAAATCAACCTGTGAATCTATATAAGATTTAAGTCCGTGGGGGCCAAATTTATCAATAATACTGTCCGGATCCTCCCCCTCGGGTAACAATGAGATTTTTACATTAAGACCAGCTTTGAGAACGATAGGGATTGATCTTTCGACAGCCTTTCTTCCGGCCTCATCTCCATCGTATAGGAGCAAAATATCCTTTGTGTACCTTCTTAAAATCAGTGCCTGATTATCGGTTAGAGCCGTTCCCATTGGGGCGACCGTGTTTTGAAAACCTGCCTGGTGCATTTTAATGACGTCAAAATATCCTTCGACAACGATCACGTACCCCTTTATCCTTATCGCGCTCTTTGCCTGATAGAGCCCAAAAAGGATGTTCCCCTTTTTAAAAATCTCTGAGTCGGCAGAGTTTAAATATTTGGGCTGTACTTCATCTGAGAGAGCTCTGCCACCGAAGGCTATGATGTTGCCTCCAGGTGTGAAGATGGGGAAAATTAATCTTCCTCTGAAATAATCAATCAATGTCCCTGATTCAGTCTTTCTTACAAGGCCAGCCTGAATGAGCGTACCGCGGTCAAAATTTTTTGAAATTGCTTTATTTACAAAACTTTTACCATCATAAGGCGCAAATCCGAGCTTGAATGATGCGATAGCCTGTGAAGTAATTTTCCTCTTCATTAGATACCGGTAGGCTTCACGACCCACCGATGTGAAAAGGA
>JALSOD010000102.1 GCA_026986655.1 Caldifarciminota bacterium
CCTGTACATCCTCAGGTGAGACACCAAGTTCCATAGCAATAAAAGCTCTGAATCTTGTAGCATCGAGTGCACCGGCCATTCCCATTACTCTGTTTCTTTCAAAACCTAATACTTTGTAAGTTGTATAGACCATCGCGTCGAGTGGGTTTGTGACAACGATAACATAGGCATCTGGAGCATATTTTTTTATCTGTTCTGCTATTCCCTTAACGATATTAAAGTTTTTCTCAAGCAGGTCTTCACGGCTCATTCCAGGTTTTCTTGGCAGTCCTGCAGTGATTATCACAACATCCGAATCTTTGATATCTTCGTAGTTATTAGTTCCCTTTGCAAAATAACTGTAACCAAGAAGTGGAGCAGCTTCCGCCATGTCGAGGGCTTTACCCTGTGGCATCCCTTCTACTATATCGACAAGAACAACATCCCCAAGCTCTCTTGCGAGCATTTCTCTTACTGCCTGCTCCCCCACATGACCTGCACCTATCATTGAAATTTTCTTTCTCATTTCATTTTACCTCCATTTAAATTTTCAATTATATTTTATTCCATTAAACGAATATGTTCAACAAATTTAAAGTATTCGAAATACAAATCATGAAGGATTTTTTTCGAGATTTTTGTGACCTATTGTTCAAATATTCAAGTCAGTATCGCTCAACGGGATACCGCCAATCTTTGTCGAGACACATCTTTGATAGGCGCGTGATTGTGGGCGGTTTTCTCTTGTGCTCTGAATGAATAATCCTTCTGTAAATATCTTCTACCGATTCAACATCAATACCAAGAAGTTCAGAGGTTTCTCTAACCGACAATTCTAACTCAACGAGAGCATAGAGAACCCTGTCAATTTCGTAATAAGTGTGACCTAACTCTTCTTCATCAGTTTGTCCTTTCCAGAGGCCGGCAGATGGCTTTTTCCGGATTATCTCCGTAGGTATGCCAATGTATTCTGCGAGTTGCCAGACTTGAGTTTTGTACAGATCTCCTATTGGATAAATGTCAGCGGCCATGTCACCGAATTTTGTACCATATCCCAATAAAAGCTCCGTTTTATTTGAAGTTCCAAGAACTATTTTGCCCTCATAATTGGCGTACATGTAGTTGATGATCATCCTTATCCTGGGCTTTACATTTGCAATTGTGAGTCTTGTCCTGAAATCATTCAAATCCTGAGATGGGAGCATCTTTGTAAACCATTCTACAGCGTCGTTTATGGTGATGTATTTATATTTTATTCCCCTCGACTTGACCAAATTTAAAGCGTCTCTAATATCGTTCTCAGGAGATATCCCTTCCTCAGGCATGATTATAGCAGTGAGATTTTCGCCAAGGACCTCTTGGGCAAGTGTTGCTACAAGTGAGGAATCTATTCCACCCGAAAGAGCCACAACCCCACCTTTTGCACCAATTTTTTTGATTCTTGTTAAAATAGATTTTTGAATGATTCTCTTAAATATTTCTAACTCTTCCTTTTCGAGTCTAATATCAATGTCCTGATTCATTGCTGCATATCCTCAAAGGCTTTCAAAAGTTCTTCAAGAATTTCTCTACGAACTTCTCTTACCCGGATATCTCTTCTTCTTAATCTCTTGGATTCTTCAAGATGGATTTCAACGACGTCAATTGTTTCTTCAAGTAGGGGTAATTCCTTAATGATCTTCCCGGATGCACTAAGAACCATACTACCACCCCAGTAGGTAACACCGTCCTGTATACCTGACTGATTAACAAACACAGCAGGCAAAATATTGTCTCTCACTCTCTCACGTAAAAAATCCTTCCATAAATTGTTTTTACCCCTGTCATAGGGTGAAGCTGACAGCACAATTAGAACTTCGGCCCCGCGGAAGGTTACAGCCCTCGAAGGTTCAGGGAACCAGATATCCTCACAAATCAAAACCCCAAGGATACCATGGGGTGTTTTAAAAACCGGGAGTTTGCTGCCAGGTTTGAAGTATCTCTTCTCATCGAATAGCCGATAATTCACCAACTGGACTTTGTGATATTTGCCTATAAGTTTTCCATTCACAATAATAGCGGCAGCATTATAAAAGAATCCTCTTTCGTCTCTGTCAACGTATCCAATGACACCAGTGAGTCCAGTTTCTTCCAGAGTGAGTTGTATTTCCTCAAGAGCATCGAGGTTTTCATTAACTTTATCCAGATAGATGTCACCTGAGCCAAAGCCCAGAGTCGACAATTCAGGGGTAACGACTATCTCAGCGCCGAGTTCTTTTGCTCTGAAAATTGAGTCTATGATCTTTTTCTTATTCCCCTCTAAGTCTCCAAGTTTTGTCTCGATCTGAGCGAGTGCAATTCTCAATTTTTCCATTTCACTCCGCCAGAGTTAATTCTACTCTTCTTCCCACTTTTACAATCTTACCGGGAGGAGGGTACTGTTCCACAACGGTCTGGGGTGGTGCAGGGTAGGTTTTATAACCCTTTATTACAGGAACAAGACCGGCCTTTACAAGGGTTTTATTGGCCTTTGATAGGGTAAATCCCCGGACGTCGGGCACCCGAACCTCTTGCCCGTGTTTTGTGTATGCGGGCATAATTACAATATCAGCAATTAGTACCGTTGCCAGCGACAATACACCAAACGTTATAATTGCAACTAAAATTATCTTTAAATATCGCTTCATTTCACTAATTTTAAACCATTACAAGAACTTGTCAATGATAAATGAAACAGTAAGAAGCAATCCAATGTTCAGGTGTAATTTTATGGTAAAGGCATTTGCTGATGTAAGTTCTTTAAATTTGTTGTAATTATTTTCGACAATCTTGATCGTTTTCATTGCCAGGGGGAAGGTTATGAATACGACGCCAGCCCACACTGGTAGCGCTTTCGTGATTATTCCTATAAGAGTGAAGAAGTATGCAGAGTAGAGCAGTACTGCATAGACCTTCGCAGATTGTCTGAGTCCAAGTCTAACGACAAGGTGATTTTTCCCGGCCATTTTATCAGCCTTACTGTCCTGGAACTGATTTATCCAGAGTATAAGTGTTACGAGAATAGATACGGGAATAGAGGCAAGTATAGGTTTCCAGGAAATAAAGTCTGTTTGGACAACAAAACCTCCAAGTGTGATGAGAATTCCAAAGTTTAGACCAACAAGGATTTCTCCAACTCCCTTACCGGCAAGAAAAAAGGGGGTAGCAGTGTAAAAGTATCCTGACAGAAGACCGATTAAGCCCAGTATCAGGATTATGTAACCGTGTCTAAGGAACAATATAAAACCTACAGTTAGAGCAATTAAGTAAGACACGATGAAAATCCATTTTACCTCTTGAAGAGTAAGGATACCCTCGGGGATCATTCGTGAACCACCTGTGAATGGAAAGGCAAAAGTTTTGTTGTATCGGTCAGTTCCGTTTTTCCAGTCGTAGTAATCATTTGATGTGTTCGCGCCTGCATGCAGGGCAATTACTCCGATCAGTGCAAACAAAAAATCTATGAGAGAAAACCTGTTGTACCACGACCAGGCCATTGCTGT
>JALSOD010000103.1 GCA_026986655.1 Caldifarciminota bacterium
CCAATCCTTTACTACGTCATTGACAACATCTTGCAGGCTGGAATCACTGAGATAGGCATCGTTATTTCACCTGAGACCGGTGAAGCCATAAAACGAGCTGTGGAGATGTATAGAACCCAGAAAGCGAAATTTACGTTCATCCTCCAGGAAGCACCCCTTGGCCTGGCCCATGCTGCTCTAATTTCAAGAGATTTCATAGGAGACCAACCATTTGTCATGTATCTCGGTGACAATCTTATTGGCTCCGGGATTCGCAAATTCAAGGAAAAGTTCGAAACTGATAATACTTCTGCTGCGTTGATTCTCGTGAAAGAAGTTAAAGATCCACGTCAATTTGGTGTAGTGGTCTTCGATGAGAATGGAAATGTTTCAAGACTCGTTGAAAAACCCAAGTTTCCACCTTCAAACTTTGCACTTGTAGGAGTTTATTTCTTCAAAAATCCAATTTTCAAAGAAATCGAAAAATTAACCCCATCGTGGCGGGGTGAATACGAGATAACAGAGGCAATTCAGGGATTGGTGGACTCTGGGAACAAGGTATCTGCCGAGATCCTCGATTCATGGTGGCTTGATACTGGAAAAAAGGATGATATCCTTGAGGCAAATCGGGTTGTCCTTGATGAGTGGATAAGGGGAAGTATTGAAGGCAGAGTGGATGAGAAATCTTTTATCTCAGGTAGAGTAAAAATAGAGAAGGGCGCCATTGTTGAAAAATCTGAAATAAGAGGACCCGCTGTGATCGGTAGTGGAGCTGTAGTTAAAAACTCTTTCATAGGCCCTTACAGTAGCATTGGTAATTTTTCCCACGTTGAAAATTCAGAATTACAGTTCTCCGTGGTACTTGACGGTGCAGAAATCAGAAACGTCACAGGTATTGATAGCTCCATCATCGGGAAAAGATCAAGAATCATTGGTAACAGCGATCGTTGGAAGAGATTATTCGTCGGAGATGACTCTGTAGTGGAGTTTTAAAAAAATGGGGAGATTTTTAAAAATTGCTTTGCCACTTAAAGATGCTTATGTAATTGTACCTGAAGTCTATACTGACCACCGCGGTTACTTTATCGAAACTTATAACCTTGCAAATTTCACAGAGATTGGCATTACTCTAAAATTTGTGCAGGACAATGAATCCAAAAGTTTGAAAGCCGGTACGATTAGAGGATTACATTATCAGATAGCCCCAATGGCGCAGGCAAAGCTTGTAAGGTGTGTAAAGGGAGCAATATTTGACGTCATCGTGGATATAAGGCCCGGGAGCCCAACATTCGGACGCTGGACAGGAGTTTACTTAAATGAAAGAAACCACAAGCAGATACTCGTCCCTGTGGGTTTTGCTCACGGATTTCAGACACTTGTTGATAACGTCATTGTAGCTTACAAGGTAAGTCAACTTTATTCAAAAGAGCATGATAGGGCCATCAGGTGGGATGATCCAGACATTGGCATTTCGTGGCCTTTAGCAAATCCCACTCTGTCCCAAAAGGATAGAAACGCTCCATTTTTAAAAGACGCTGAGCTCAGGTTTTAACCATGAAGATACTTGTAACCGGTGGAGCAGGCTTCATAGGTAGCGAATTCGTTAGGCAGGCAAAAGATCATGAAATCTTTGTAATCGACAGTCTCACCTATGCGGGAGATCTTGAGCGGATTAAATGTGTACAAGATCACATAAATTTTTCAAGAGTAGACATAAGGGATAAAGAGACCCTCTTGAAAGTTTTTAAAGATTTCAGCCCCGTAATTGTCGTTCACTTTGCCGCCCAATCACATGTTGATAGGAGTATTCTGAATCCTTATGAGTTTTATAAAACAAACTTAATTGGCACACACAATTTGCTCGAAATTTCGCTGTCATCAGGAGTTGAACTTTTTATAAACATTTCGACAGATGAGGTCTATGGTGAAAGAAGATACAATAGACCATTCAGAGAAAACGATCCCATGAATCCGGGTTCCCCTTATGCGGTTAGCAAAGCTGCAGCAGATATGCTGGGGAGAGCATTTATGAGAACATATGGTCTTCCCGTAATCACTGTTCGTCCTTCAAATAACTACGGCCCCTGGCAGTATCCGGAAAAACTGATCCCGGTCGTTATTGCAAGAGCCCTTATGAACGAACCCATACCAGTTTATGGGACGGGAGAGAACACGAGAGAGTGGACCTACGTCTCAGATACTGTAGAAGCGATTTATAAAATTATCGAACACGGTAAACCCGGTGAAATTTACAACGTTGGGAGTGGTGAAGAATTCAAAAACATCGAAGTTGTAAAAATGATCCTTAAAATGCTTGATAAGTCGGAAAACTTAATAACTTTTGTCAGGGACAGAGCTGGACATGATTTTCGATATTCCCTTAATATTGAGAAGATTCAGAAGGAGATCGGATGGATAGCGAGGACAGATTTCCAATCCGGTCTCCGACAAACGGTTGACTGGTATCTGAAAAACATCAACTGGTTAAACAAAAAGGTCAAGAGTGTACGAGATTACTGGAATTTGATATACAATAATGAAAGTTATCGTAACGGGAGCTAAAGGACAGCTTGGAAGTGCCCTTGTAAAAAACGCACCTGCAGGATTCGAAATTATTCCATTAACAAGAAAGAATTTTGATTTAAGGGAAACTGATAGGCTCAAGCAGTTTTTACAAGATACAAGACCAGACGTAGTGATTAACACAGCAGCCTTCCATAACACAGAAAGATGTGAGGAAATGCCTAAAGATACAATGATTGTAAATTCCATGATTCCCTCTTTCATGGCTGATATGGTGGGAGACTGGGGAGGGATTTTTGCCTTTATCAGTACAGATTATGTCTTTAACGGGCAAAAAAGAGGTGAGCCTTACTACGAAGATGACGAACCTGACCCAATAAACATTTACGGACTGTCAAAAAATACAGGTGAATATGGGGTGAAACTATTAAATTCAAGACACTATATTTTTAGAACATCCAGCCTTTTCGGTAAAACATCCAAACCTCTGGGAAATTTTGTACTACGAATCCTGGATAGGGCTCGGAGGGAAAATATACTCAGAGTGGTCAATGATATTTTTATAACCCCTTCATATACAAATGATGTTTCCCTCCGCATCTGGGAAGTTATCCAGAATAAATCTCCCTTTGGGATTTACCATGTTGCGAATTCAGGCACAACAAGCTGGTTTGATTTTGCGGTAGAAATTGTGAAATTGGCGGGACTGAAAGTAGAGGTAATTCCAATTTCATATCAAGAGAGTAATTCAAAATTAAGAAGGCCAAAGTGGAGTCCTCTTGGTAGCAAAAAACTACCTCCTCTCCGTCACTGGAAAGAGGCTCTAAAGGAATATATGGATGAATTATAAGCGATGGATCTAAGTGTTATCACTG
Organism: Caldifarciminota bacterium; assembly: GCA_026986655.1. Taxonomy (GTDB): domain Bacteria; phylum Hydrothermota; class Hydrothermia; order B15-G9; family WFZT01; genus WFZT01. Next base: position 3,378 of record JALSOD010000103.1, read on the forward strand.
TAAGCCACGGGCACGAAAAAGAAATCAAGAAATTGTTGAACTCTATTAAAGAACGTGAGTGGAGGGTAACTTTTGAAATTGTCCTCATTGAC
>JALSOD010000104.1 GCA_026986655.1 Caldifarciminota bacterium
TTTTTGATGTTTTTGGAAGAGGATGAAAACGATAGGGAGTTTGGAAATTATAAAATTGATTGTATCGTCGTTAGAGCTGTGATTGGAACGGTGTATTTTGAATCATCACAAAGACGTCACTGTAAAGACATATATCTTGTAACGGTCTAGTACAAAAACATGTTACTTTTTTTGTAGTCTTTTAAGTTCCACAATGGTATCTAAATCTATACTGACCCCCAGCCCGACTGCACAGTGTAGAATACGAAAAACACAGGAGCAGAAAGATGGGAGAAACAGCAACAGAGATCAAAAGGATGACGGCTAAAAGGAAAGCGGAGATCGTCATGGATATTTTCCAGGGAAAGACGAGTGTTTCGGAGGTTTCCCGCCGGTATGATTTGACCCCGGCCCAGATCGAGGAGTGGATGGAAGAGGCCCGAAAGGGAATGGAGAATCAACTTCGTGCCCGCCCCAAAGATATTGCCGCGATGTACGAAGAGAAGATCAAAGAGATGAAAGCGGTCATCGGAGAGTTGACTCTGGAGAATATTGCTTTAAAAAAGTACGATGCTCTGTTCGGGGAAGAGACGAAGTGATGCAGGTGCAGAGCGAAATGAAACAAGAGGGGCATCACGTCACCATCAGTCAGTTGAGCCGATGGTTCGGTATTCCCAGACGGACATTGTACTACCGTCCCCGAACGAGGAAAAGAAAGCTCGATGAAGAACGGGTCCGCAAGGTCAAAGAGAAGATGCAGGAGTTTCCTACCTATGGCTACCGGAGGATCGCCCTGTTGACGGGAATGAATAAAAAAGCAGTTTAGCGGATTCTGAAGCTCAAAGGGTGGCAAGTAAAGAAACGCTCCAAAGGGCACAGGCCACGGGCTAAAGCGATGCCTTCACGAACCATAGCACCCAACACGCGTTGGGCAATCGACATGACAAGAGTCTGGTGCGGAAAAGATCATTGGAGCACCCTGGCTGCCGTCATCGATACCTGTACCCGAGAGATCGTCGGATTCAGGCTCTCCAAAAGCGGCAAGGCCAAAACGGCGGAGTCCGCTTTGCAGGAAGGACTGATCTACCGCTTCGGCAAACTGCAAAGACTTCAAAAGCCTATCACGCTGCGAAGCGACAACGGCCTGGTCTTTAGCAGTAGGTCTTTTACCAAGACCGTCAAGTCTTACCGATTCGAGCAGGAGTTTATCACACCCTATACCCCGGAACAGAACGGTATGATCGAAAGATTCTTCCGGACGATCAAAGAAGAGTGTATCTGGCACTACAACTTCAAAAGCATCAAGGAGGCCAATGAGACAATTACACGATGGATCGAATTCTACAATCGGGAACGAAGGCATTCGGCGCTGCAGTACAAAACGCCCTCTGAGGCGTTTCGATTAGCGGCTTAAGTGTGCAGAAAGGGAGGGGTCAGTACAAATCTTTGAAGTTTTCAAAGTTAAACACGGCAGGGTAACATATTTTTGCTGCTACGTTTTGTTAGCATCCTTCAGGCTTTCAACTAGTTCAACTTCAAAAAACTGTTTAAGTAAGTTGGAGTGTAACTCTATCTCTTTTTTTAAGTGGGCTATCATTTTTAATAATAAAAATAATAGTTTTACAACTACTATTTATAGCTTTTGGAATAAACTCTGTTGCCATCCATTGAGTATCTTCATTTGTACTTTCAAATCCATTTGTTGTATCTGTAATCCAAGTTATTGCATTGTTTTCATTGATTAATTTTAGCCCATACTTTAAAGGGTTACGATAGTTATCATTTGAACAACTTTTTTCCAATTACACAAGACAGCATTTATGTTTTGCAAATATGAAACTTCACAGAATTGACTTTTAAACATATTCTTTCCTTGTGTGTGATTGTGTATGCTAACGACTATCTTGATAAATACGAATCCCCGCTAGGGTTCGTATTTCTCTCCAAGTACTTGTTATGCATTTTGTTATATAGATAATTCTTGAACAAAAGTATTTAGCAAATCTTTTAAATACTCATTTCTTGGAGTATTTATTTCTTTGATAACATTTGACCAAGACTTTTTCAAGCTAACACTTTTATAAAAATTAATTAGTTCTTTATTAGAAGAAAAAGCCCAATAGTCTGGAGATCGCATAACCATTTCAAAAAGTGTAATCCATACAAGCCAATATTTTTCATCTTCAAATTCTGTAATTATTCTAGTTACAATTGGATTAGTATTTGGAGATAAAAACTTGCTATAGCTTAATAATCCTATTCTCAGTGTTTGCAAATGGTGTTCTAACACTTTACTACTATTTTTTGAATTAGCTTTGATTAATTCAATAGATATATCTATTAAATTATAAACTTCTTCTTTTTGTTCATCGTACTCTTTTGCTAAATCTAAAAACCAAAGAGCATCAGAATATTTAAAGTCATTCCAAAAAGTAAATGTTGCATTTTTATAAAGTACACTCTTTACATCATCATTCCAATTAAAGATAGGTCTTTCATTATTATTCAAATCAGCTACAAGTAATCTACTTCCTTTAATTTTACTTTCCATCTTAGCTGAATGAACTAATGCTGGACTTACAATAAAGTTTTTTGCTAAGTTTGGAGCTTCTGTTCGATTTTGTATATCCACTACCCCAAAGGATATTCCTCCTCTAGGTAAAAGAAAAAAATTTGATAAATCATCTTGATTGTATTCATCGTTTTTTCTTAGGCATTCTCTGTATATTTTTGATAAAGTATTAAGAAGTAATGCTGGATTAGAAGAATGTGCCAATAGGCTATCTGAAAATAAATCACCTTCAACTTTAGGTTCTTTTTTTATAATATCAAATGTTAGGTTATAAAAATCATTTAAAATTCTTTTTGATTTGTCATGGTTTTTAGTAACCATTTGACTAAAACCTAGTAGGTCTATAAATGCTAATGCTTTCAAAATACTCCTTGTGTATAACAATTTATTTATTATCAAAACTATACACTATAAACCTTAAAATAGAAAATAAATCCAACTTCTTCACATTTACCTCATCTTGCTGTGATAAAAATTCAAATCCCACAACATTTACCCGCCATCTGGTGATAATATAAATCATAGATTTCTCTCTTGCGCCTCGATTTCGACCCCCTCCAAACTTCTGTGCCTGCACCGCCACGCAAATACCCCATAAATCACACTCGGCACGACGAGGATCGCCCCCAGCGAAAAGAAGATGCTACAGCCAATATGAAAGTTCTCGCATAATTTGCCTTGATTGAGGATCACGAACAGATCCGCAGACAGAGAGACGAAGAAAAAGAGCGCCTTCCGGCGCTTGGAGCATCGGAGAAAAAAGAGCCCCAGGAGAATCGGCAGCAGCGTGAAAAAGAGTGCCAACAGTAGCAGCTCGGGAGAGGCGAGGCAGCTCACGATCTCAGCCGAAGAGCGCCTCGTAGCGCTCGGGGTCGAAGCCCACG
>JALSOD010000105.1 GCA_026986655.1 Caldifarciminota bacterium
GTGGAGAGGAGTACGAAATAGCCTTTACATTAAATGAGGAAGAATTTGAAAAGCTTAAAAGACTGGGCTATGAAGTCACGGAAATTGGTGAGGTGACCCATTCTCCACATGTAGGTGTGCGGCTTGTGAAAGAGGACGGAAGCGAGGTTTTCGTAGATAATATGGGATATGACCATTTAAGGGGTTAAAAGTTGACCATACGGAAAACGAAATAAATAATTTTCTCCAGTAAAAAACAACAATCAAGAGAGGATTTTGATAGGTACAAGATGTCCTGAAATTTGTGTAAAACTCGGTGCCTCTTTTAAGAGGTATGGGGTATATTATGTTATTTTCCTGTTATTTCCCCTGTTTCTATTTTCAAAGACTGATACTTACAAGTACACGAACATCGGGAATATAGCCCTGACGGTTACAAACTTCGGTGTACTTGGTAACGCCTTTAGAGTCTACGATCCTATTACTCATGAGCCTTTGCCTTCATGTGAATATCCTATTGGTTCAAAAACCGAACATCTCTACCGTGCCGGGATATGGGTTGGCGCCAAACTTGGAGATGAGGAGCGGGTTTCCACAGCTGTTATCGATGCACTTACGGCAACCCCCGGTTCTTCCGAGGGTTTTGAATTTATGCCAACTCCCTATCTCAGTGATACGGTTATCGAGAAATCCACATTGATAACATCACCCTACTACGATCTTTCAGCCATCTCTGAGCAGGATTTTTACGCCACTTTTTACGATACGGTTTCGACCATTCCTAATCACCATCCACTTGGGCTCAAAGTCAATTTAGTGAGTCTCGCATGGAGTTATTCTTACATCGATGATGCTGTAATTCTTGATTATACGATAAAAAATATCGGGCCGTACGACCTTGATTCCGTTTATCTCGGGATATACGCTGAACTTGTTACGGGAAATCGTGATTTCTGGGGTGAGGACTTTGGAAGGTCTCCATTTTTCCAGCACAAAAGACTGTTTTATCTGGATTCCCTCCACATGGCTTATGAAAGGAATGATGGTTACGACTATCTTGCTCGTGGGATGGTCGGAATAAAGCTGTTGGGTGTAAGTTCAGGAAATGATACCCTACCGATAGATTCGATGACAGTTTCATTCAACTGGTGGCACTGGGATTACAGTGTACAGGTCTCTGACAGTCAGAGGTACCAGCTGATGAGTAATGGAGAGCGGGATCCAGATGTGGATGATGAGTATGTGAGAGACAACGGTTATGTAGATCCTGCATTCCTGATATCTGTGGGGCCTATCCCTTCACTTTACCGTGGTGATTCAGTGAGGTTTGTGATAGCCTTTGTTGGTGGTATGAATAGAACTGAACTGATCCAGAATGCAAGCTGGGCTCAGAGGGCTTATGAAGCGAATTATATACTTCCAGCGCCACCCCCTTCGCCAAGGTTGGTTGTTATTCCGGGCGATCGTAAAGTCACACTCTATTTTGATAATTCCCCTGAATTTGCCAGGGATCCTACACCACCACATTTGAGGGATTTCGAGGGGTACAGAATTTACAGGGGAACCTCAAGCCAGATTTCAGATTCTTCATGGATTCTTTTAAAACAGTATGACAAAACTCCTAATGACACCATAAGAGATGTTGACCATTCAATAGGCTTTAATACCGGAATGCCGGAGAGGGAAACCCAGGGCCCATACACAGGATGGTACAAGTATGTAGATTACGGTGTAAAAAATGGTTTCACCTATTACTATGCGGTTACATCCTACGATGTTGGAAATCCTGACATAGGTCTTCCAAGTCTCGAAAGTTCCAAGAGGCAGAATATGACTAAGGTGATACCTGGAACACCACCGACGGATGCGAAAAGGGTTTACGTTTATCCCAATCCGTATAAAAAATCGTCCATGTGGGATCAGCCTGGACCTTATGGAAGGGTGATTAGATTTAACAATCTGCCAGAAAAGTGTACGATATACATTTTTAACCTCGCTGGAGACCTTGTGAAGACAATTCATCATGATAATCCAAATTATGGTGAAGAGTCCTGGAATCTGATAACGGACAAGGATCAGGAAGTAGCCACCGGTCTCTACTACTTCGTTGTCAAGGATGAAAAAACAGGAAAAATAAGAAAAGGTAAATTTTTGATTGTGAAATGAGGAAGATTCTCACTATTTTGGGCATAATATTTCTCCTTGCGGCCTGTTCCAGAAAGCCCAAAGAGGAGCTTGTTCCCAATATACCACCCCAGACTTACATCTATGTAGAAGGGAGAGTTGATACAGTGCCGGCGAAAGTTGTACTTCACTGGTATGGAAACGATCCTGATGGATATGTAGTGGGTTTCTTTTACAATTGGGACAATGATTCTGATACAGTATTCACAACTGCATACTTTGATACATTTTCACTGACATCTGCCGGTTCTGTTCAAGTTCATACTTTTAAAATCTGGGCAGAAGATAACCAGGGGGCAGTTGATCCAACACCAGCCAGTGTCACAATCCCTGTAATAAATTCTCCTCCAACTATCCAGTTTAAGATTGGGACTCTCCCGCCTGATACAACATTGCCTGTGGCAACCTTTTACCTCGAGTGGCACGATATTGATGGAGATTCCACAGTGGTTGGCTATTACTGGCAGTTAAATTCAGGTTCCCCTCATTTTGTTCCTGTTGACTCCACGCATATAACTTTGACAAATCTGCCACCCGGGTCAGATACGGTCTATTTCTGGGCAGTTGATGAAAATTCTGCTGTTTCGGACACCATTGCTGATACGATTTATGTGAAACCCGTTAATGGGTCGATACTTTTGGTTGATGATGATCCTGATGTGACCGCCGATGAATTCTATACGAGGATATTAGATTCACTCGGAATAACTTACACTACATGGAAAATAGACAGAGGTTTACCGTATTCCCCGATAGACCAGAGGTACATTATCAATGGCCTCGGATTCAATGTTATCATCTGGTACACCGGTGAGACGAGTTCACACGTGAAGGACGTTTACGGATACCTTGCAGAGTATCTGGATAATGGGAACAAGCTGTTTTTATCAGGCTCAGGTGTCTTTATCGATCTCGATTCCACCCTGTTTGTTAGAGATTACATGCACATTGATTCACTTATACCGGACAAAACTATACTGCCGTCTCACCCTGTATTCAGGGTAGTTAATGACACCCTTTACCCTGATACGTTGACGACCCTGACCATTATACCAAGGGTTGACGCCTACATTGTGGATTCACCGGCGACGATTGTTTACCAAACTCAGGTTCTTGGGATAAACGATCCCGTGGGGGTAATGCTTAAATCTCCTGCGGATAATCCTGACATCATTGTTTTTTCTTTGAAAATTCACAAGCTTGGTGGCAACCTTGGTCAATTGTTT
>JALSOD010000106.1 GCA_026986655.1 Caldifarciminota bacterium
CATAAGCACTATATCGTTTGATAGAAAGGCCCTTTGTGCTACTTTCTCAATCTCTTCCCTTTTCGGTGAACGCCATCCCTGCTTATTCCTCAACTCCTCGAAAAACATAAACATGAGATTCTCTAAATCTCCCAGTCTGTCCTTATCTAATTTTGAAAGTTTAATGGTCATAAAACTTACCTCCGCGTATTTTTAAAATTTTAAGAGAAAAGTGAGTGAAAGTATGCCCTTTAAATTCAGGATTATGTGAAATTTATTTCCAGTATGGGAAAAATTTTTAACATTAATTTTAACATTAATAGAGGAATCATTTTAAAGTCTCAACAAATTTTTGACGTAATCATGAGAAAATTTTTAATCCTCATCAGTGGCGGGATAATTGCGGTTAAACACTATTGCAGGAGGAAAGGATGAAAATTTGATGCAGGAGGGGGTAATGGGGCGGCCGCTTCGCGGCCGCCCCATTATCTTTTTAAACAAAACTATATCACTTACAAAACTCCCCGAAGCTTTTGACATCTATTATCAATTTCCTGTCTAACCGGGTACGAGTCTTCGAAAAAGAAATATCCATAAACCTGGTATATATATTAATCACCATAAAAGCCGGATATGTGTCAGGATTAATCCACCAAATTAAAAATTCTTTTTCGAAGGGGGTAAGGGATGATAAATATTTTAGAAAATCACCAGTATCCAGATTTTCCAAATGGGATTTTTAGATATTTTATATGGATTTAAGCGGGTAACTATAAATGGCTCCGACTCTCCATCAGGGGCAAGCCCCTAAGGTAAATCAAGATTGAGAATCACACTTTAAATGTGAAGGGCTTGTATCAAGATAAAAACATTAATGAAAAATTCTCTCAATGCTAACTACTTTCTCCATCATATAAAGGCTTAACATTGATTGATTAACTCATATCATTCACAGGATTCTCTTGAGAAATGTACTGGTTGTTGAGTATAATTCAGCTATTCTAAAGGAGGTTATGAGATGAGAGGTTTTGTTATTAGATGGCTGGTCTCTGCAATAGCACTTGCAATTACGGCCTGGATCATTAAAGGTATTGAAATTCATGGCATTTTCTCGTTATTAATTGCCACTCTCGTGCTTGGCATCCTCAATGCCATTATCCGCCCTATACTTCTAATTCTTACCCTGCCGATCAACATTCTATCCCTCGGAATTTTCACCTTTGTAATAAACGCTATCATGCTAAAAATAACGGCGAGTGTGGTTGAAGGATTTGAAATTCACGGTTTCTGGGCAGCCTTTGTCGGTGCAATCTTCATGTCGATAATCAGCACACTCCTCACATACTTTGTCTCAGATAGAGGAAAATTCGAGATCATCGTGGTCAGGAAATGAAAATTGCACTCGTCCTGGGAGGAGGTTCAGTCCGCGGCTTTGCTCATTTAGGTGTACTTGAAGCACTCGAAAAGCACAACATCAAATTTGACTTTATTGTTGGAACAAGTGCAGGTGGTATTGTCGGGACCCTCTATGCCTACCATCAGAACGTTTACAAGTGTTACGAGATTCTGGACAATGCTGCACACTCAGATGTTGTCAAAGAGATGCGCCTTCAAGATTACAAATTAAACTCCTCTCATAATGGAGTCGAGGAAAGTAGACTCCACAAATTACTAAATACAATCCGTGGGACAATGCTTTTAAGGAGATCAATTACCCATCGCTCGATGGTGAGTGAGGAAGAAATCCTTAGATTCTACCGGCTTATATACCCGGATAATCTCAGTTTCGATGATCTAAAATTCCCGGTCTATGTAGTTGCACTGGACCTGATTTCGGGAAAAGACGTTGTAATCGGCAAGGGACCTGTAATCCCCGCAGTCAGGGCAACAAGTGCAATTCCCGGTCTCCTACCACCGGTTATTGTGGACGGAATGATGCTGGTTGATGGGGGGACAACCCAGAAAGTACCCGTTGAAAGTGCATTTTTATTAGGAGCTGATAGGGTTATAGCAGTTGACGTGGGCCGTGATCCAGACTCATCGGACCCTCTGAATACAGGGCTTGAGATAATGTGGAGAACAGAAGACTGGTCAAACTATCGACTCCACCTCAAACAGCTCTCAATGGCGGATGTTCTCATAAAACCTGATATATCACACATAAACTGGTATGACACCGAAGCCGCAGAATTTCTCTTCAAAGAGGGCTATCAGGAAACCATCAAGAAGCTGGATGAAATAAAGAAAGTGATATCGCCAGGCATTTTTAGTAGAATCTTTGGGCGTAAGCGGAAATATTACAAGGAACCTATCGGTAAATACATCATCCTGGATTAGGGGAAAATTCAATCTTTCAGGGAATTTTATCTAATCGTTTCAACGTTGTGAAGCCAATTCATGAAAAACTAAGAAATTAAAATCATTGACCTGATTTAAAAAAGGAGAAAAAATCAATTCCCTATATCCATTTCACCAGAGGATTCCTGGAACTCCCACCTTTTTGCAAGGGGATTTTTATAAAATGGAAAGTGAAATCAGGTCTGTGTCTCAACTTCAGGGGAAAATTGTTGAATTTCTATAAGAGAAACATCTATTAACCGGGGGGACATCTCAGATTTCGGCCCGAAGTTCATAATTTTTTGGAAAAGAAAAGGGGCGACGGCCGCCACAGGCGGCCGTCGCCCCTAACCCATCCAAACCACTTCTATCTCAAAATGATGAATCTTCCTCTCGCATTCATATTCCCTGCTCTGATATTCACGAAGTAAACACCCGTCCTCAACCCGGAAATCTCCAGGGTATGAGTTCCAGGTCCCATGTAGCCAAGATTGAGTAGTTTAACGACTCTCCCTGAAACATCGTAAACCTTTTCAACCACATTTGAGCCTGTTGGAAGCGAAAATTCCACTTTCACACGGTCAGGACGGACATTTCTGATCACCATTGGGAATGTCAGCTTCTCTACACCGGATTCCTCTTCTATAGAGGTCACATGGAAATCCTTTTCTACATAGCCATCTTCGATCCTGATCGTGTCCGTCCCTACGCTTTCACCATTCAGGGTAAAAAGAGAAACTTCATACTCACCCGGTGGCATATTCTCGATGATGTAACTGCCAGATTCATCAACCGGCGCAGCATATTCCTCGTAAGTATCGATATTTCTGGCTATCACCATTCCTGCTACAGACTTGCCAGAAGAAACCATTCCTGCAAGTCCACCAGAGCCGTAATTCTCTCTCGGTGACAGCGTAAAATCAATGGAAGACGCAGGTGGGACAACTGGTGTGGCCTCTCTTATGTCAGGAGTCTCCCTATAAAACTCATGAATGTATCCACGTGCGTAAGCAACGAGGAGAACCGAATCCCCAGCAGGAAGATAAGGCAATCTGTAATTCCCG
>JALSOD010000107.1 GCA_026986655.1 Caldifarciminota bacterium
TATCCGGGTTTCCACCTTATTCGCTGGATACCGTTAACTTCGAGGTTCCCGGAGCCATGGGAGCAGGATTTTACGAGACAGAGGTTATTACTTCCACTCCCGGGGATACGAATTTTGCCAATGATACCCTGATCTGGAGCTTTCTCGTTCCTGATTCTACCATTGATTTTGAAGAGAACCAGGGTAATTTTGTTTCTCTCTCTGGATGGGAGTGGGGAATCCCGACCGTTGGTCCATCGTTTGCGCATTCTGGCGACAAAGTCTGGGGAACTGTTTTAAACGGTAACTATTCCAACAGGGCCGATTACCAGCTAATAGGTAGGTTTGTGGCGGTAGATTCCTTTGCTGCTTTTGGTTTCTTTCACTGGTTTGACATGGAAAGGAGGATGGACGGAGGGAATGTTTCTGTCAGTATCAACTCTGATTCCAGCTGGAGGGTCGTTTATCCTGAGAGGGGCTACACGAGCTTTGTTTTTCCGCTTGGTGACGATGGATTTACCGGCACATCGGACGGATGGCAGGATGCCGTATTCAGGCTCGACAGCCTTTCTTCCGGAGATACGATTTACATAAGACTGAGGTTTAAATCTGGACGAAGTAATACAGGTCCTGGATGGTATGTTGATGACTTCTCATACCACTTACTCGAACCCGTACCGATTGTAGGTGTGTCAGAAGATGGAAGCAGAGTGCCAGAAATATCTCTCGTTAAAAATGTCGTTAAAAACAAACTTATCGTGAGATTCGAGGGAAAAAATAGAGAGAGGCTTGAAATATTCAACATATCGGGGAGGCGGGTAATGAGTTTTAAAATAAGGGCCGGAATAAACGAGGTCATTTTACCGGAGATGGCATCGGGTGTTTATTTTTTGAGAGTCTCGGGAGTAGTTGAAAGATTCCTCGTGGTAAAATAAGAAGTGGCCCCAGGGGGATTCGAACCCCCGCCGCCGCCTTGAAAGAGCGGTGTCCTAGCCATTAGACGATGGGGCCATCTGTCAGGTCTATAATTTAACAGAAGCCATACCAGATGTCAACTTGCCGCGTGTGAAGTTAGTGACTGATTTCCCCACATGGTACCCATCCCTCAATGTAACAGGAATTAAAGTCATCCGCAAAATTTCATCCAAGATGACCCAAATTCACCAGAGGAGACGAGAATCCTCCTCCTGTGTAAAATTATAGAACATCTTGCTATTTTACTCTGAAACTCTTATATCCCTGGTGGAGGTAGGGGGATATCGAATCCTCCCTGGGCCTCGAGCTCTCAAAGAAGTCCGTCCCCCTCCTTCCCTTCATCAGTTGATTGGGGCCCTGACCCCCCGATAACCGATGGGAGGGAAGTTTCACCTCCGTCCCAAAAAGGAGGTATCACCATGAAGTACTTCACCCGATATATCAAAAAATACTTTCAATGTCCATCCATAATAAAACCGTAAACTCTTTCAAAAAAAGCTTTTCCAAACTCCTCAAGGAAGGTAAGGGCAAAAAATCAATATAGATGGTTCTCTTCAGTTAGCCACACCATAAGCATTGATAATCCTAACAGGGAGTCCATTTTAAAAAGCAGGATGTGGTGATATCCACCTCCAATAAGCTAATGAGGGTATTGTTTTATTTTCTTGGGAACGGGGGTATTTTCCGTGATTTGCCGCCCCAAATTTTTCACAGTTGACTTCTTACGAAGGGAAGCTTTCATTCTTTCAAATTCCCCTGCACTTGACTTTTGGCTTCTCCATGCTATATATCATTACCAAGTGCTAAACAATAACGGTATTCAGCAGGTTAAAATGCTTTACGAATAATGATTTACTCGCAATAATAACATGAGTATTTATTACAAATTGGTGAAAGAAGACAGAATCCCCGCCGTGAAAATTGAGCCGGGAAGAAACAAGGTTATTATTAGAGTTCCGTTTAACAGAGAATTGATAGATAAAGTAAAAACGATTCCAGGAAGAAAATGGAACCCAGAGGGAAAATACTGGGAAATCCCTTACAAAGATGATTTGATGGAAAAACTTCAAACTCTATTTGGTAAGAATCTTGATATTGATCCGTATTTCCACCTCATACCTTTAGAGAAAGAACTCAAAATAAGAAAGTATTCGAGAAGAACGATTAAGTCTTATATGGGGTATAACAGGGATTTTTTATTATTTATAGGGAAGAAGCCTGAAGAGGTAGAAAATGAGGATATAAAGAAATCACATGGTGGAGAGTAAGAAAGTTTCCACATCAACCCTCAATATAATTATCAATGCCTTAAAATTCCACTATGGACAAATCCTGAAGAAAAAGTTTATCTATGGGGTAAAGCGTCCAAAGAAAGATAAGAAACTGCCGGTTGTTTTAAGCAGAGAGGAAGTTAAGAGAATACTTGGAGTTGTATCCAATATAAAACACAGGGCAATTTTGATGCTTGCATATTCGGCAGGTTTGCGAGTTGGTGAGGTAGTGAAGTTGAAACCCGAGGATATAGATGTAAAGCGAGGATTGATTCATATTAAGGGAAGTAAAGGAAGAAAGGATAGATATACATTGTTGTCTAAACATGTATTAAAAGAGTACTGGAAGAAATACAGACCACAGAAGTGGTTATTTGAAGGAGCAAAAGAAGGGAAACACCTATCAACAAGAGCAGCTGAGAAGATTTTTCAAAATGCTTGTAAAAAAGCAGGGATCACCAAAGAGGTTTCATTTCATAGTCTTAGGCATAGTTTTGCAACACATCTTTTAGAGAGTGGTACGGATTTAAGGTATATCCAGGAACTTTTAGGTCATGTTCACAGCAAAACTACTGAAATTTACACTCATGTAAGTACAAAAGATCTTGGAAAATAACAAGTCCAATAGATACATTAAATCTTGGTGGAGGAGGTAAAGATGATGGTATCTGATGAAAAATTAAGTCATGCAGCCAGAGGCAGCATATTCGAACATGGTTCGGATATCATCCCAAAATGTCATCATATCCGCACCACAGGTTCGGATATAACCGAGTTATATGAAATGGCGGGCATAAGGTGGAAAATATGAATGAATTGAACAAATTAATAAAAGTTTATCGCAATAATGGGGAAAAACCTATAAGTTTTGACTTTAAGGAAGCTTATATTTCATTGTTATCTAAGAACAATAACGATTGTTTAACTTATCATTATATCCATTTCTATCCAGGGAGAATTTATCCATATATACCAAAATATCTGTTATCACTTCCAGAAATTAAGGAAATGGATGGCATATTACTAGATCCTTTTGCTGGAAGTGGAACAATTCTACTGGAATCTCTAATAAACCCATTTACTCATAGAGAATCATGGGGGGTAGAAATCAATCCTGTGGGACGTTTAATCTCTAAGGTGAAGGTTAC
>JALSOD010000108.1 GCA_026986655.1 Caldifarciminota bacterium
ACTGGTGGAGAGTCAAATCCTTCTATAAGCAAACCTGCAACACTATTCGTGGAAAACGAAAGTGGACCAAGTATCTGCTCCATCCCTCGTTCTCTTAACCACCGGGATGCTGTGTCAAAGAGCGCCTTGGAAACTGCATAATCGTCTATCGTTTCGAAGAAACCAAATTGCCCTGTCTTCTCATCGTGGAATTCATTATAGTTGTGGTCGATATGCGCCGTTATCCTGCCGACAGGTTTTCCATCCTTGTAAGCAATAAATAGCTGGACTTCTGAGTGATCGTAGAAAGGATTTTTTTCAGGGTTGAATGTCTTTTTCTCCTCCATTATGAGTGGAGCTACCCAGTTTGGATCATTTTCGTAGAGCTTGAATGGTAGTTTTATGAAAGTCATCAACTCTTTTTTTGTTTTTACAGGTCTTACTTCTATGGACATAATCAAAGCCTCCCATCAAAAATTATTGATAAAACATCCTTTAATCTTCTCACTTTAAAATCGGCGAGCTCACTATTTGCCTCGCCGACAAGGATTGATTTCAATCCGGATTTTTTGGCACCTATGACATCGTGACGAGGAGAATTTCCAATGTAAATCGAGGAATCGGGTGCCACACCGGCTTTTTTCAATGCCGCCTCAAAAATCAGCGGATTAGGCTTTCCAACCCCTACTTCTTCAGACGTAGTCACCGAATCAAAGTATTCTCTAAGGTCAAATTTATCCATCAATCCATAAATCAAATCATCCACTATATCTGAGATTATTCCAATGTGGCCTTTAAAATTTTTCCTTACAGAGGACAGGGTTTCGATAGCATCTGGGAAAAGCTCCATATATTTCACATGAAGCTCAATGTAAATCTTTGAAAACTCCTTTTTCTCCTGTTCAGATACTGTTTTTCCATAACTTTTCAAAAGCTTTTCAAAAGAATTCTCTATCAATTCGTATATGTCAGGCCATTTCTGATCCGCTGTTTCTATAGCCTTCATCAAATCTCCTGTGATGAACTTATCGACATCCTCATGGGGAAGAGGGATCGAATACTTCTCCTTGATGAAGTCAACAATATGGTAATGTGCTAATCTATCCGATTCTTCGGTAACAATGGTTCCACCAAAATCAAAAAATATAGCTTTAATCATTTCGAAATTGAAAAAAGAGCTTTTGTTGTGGAAAACCCTGTCTTTAACAACAGAATGTAGGTACCTGCCGACAAATCCGGGAGCTTAATTCGATAGAGGTTTTCACCAATACCTGAGGCACCGAGAAACTGCTTTTTTACAAGTCTACCATCAAGGGTGTATATTCGGAGCACAACGAGTGTTTTATGGAAAGAAAGATAATTGATGTTCAAAACATCTTCGCTCTTTAAAGGATCAGGATAAATTTTCAAAATTCTGTCCTTATCTCCGGGGGGGTGTTTCTCAAGTGGCTCACACATCAATAAATTGTATGCATTAAATAGGCCGTATCCGGAGATGTTATTGGAATCGGGTAAATTCGCAATCTTTGAAGCAGTTTGTTTGATGAGACTGATTGTTTTTGATGCATCCCATGAGTGGTGTGCTTCAAGAACCGCACCAAGTCCTCCAGCAACAATCGCAGTAGCAATAGAGGTTCCACCAATTATGTATATAGTTCCATCCGTATCCGGCCATGAAATTCGGTAAGGGGCAACAATTTCAGGCTTTATTCTCCCATCGGAGGTGGGTCCAAAGCCGCAGTTTGGCTCGATACTGTCTGGAGAAATGACACCTCCAACCGAGACAATATTTTTTGCATCGGCAGGTGCATCAAGACTCGTATCTCCAATAACAGGATCGGGCAAAAGACCATGGCTAACGTTACCCATTGCAGTTACAACAATAAGGTTGTATTGACTCGCTTTTCCAGCAGCTCTTGAACTATGTGCAAATTCACCATTCATCCTGCTATCACCGTACCAATCTCTCCCCTGAGCATAGCGATATCCAAGGGAGCTTGATAGAATATCAGCACCGTGTCTAATTGACCATTCCATTGCTTCAACCCAAAAATCTTCCTCTACCACGCTCTCAAAAGTCCCACCGGTTGGACCAGTTACAACTCTCTCCGTCTTAGCTATCAGATAGGTAGCTCCAGGAGCACCACCGACAATGCTTCCCTCCATAAATCCACCAATGATACTCAACATTTTGGTCCCGTGTCTTGTTGGGTCATATGGATCCGGCGAAACGTCCGAGTCACCTCTTTTTCTGTAAACCACAAAACCGTTACAACCATCGACGTAATCAACAAACTCAGAATCTACCAGTGTCACATTTCCATTCAAAATGTTGTAAACAATGTATTCTCCATCTGATACATGAAGATTGTTTTCATCGATATAAAACTTATAGAAAAAAGGGGTCTTTACTGTTAAGAGTTCACCTGTAACCGACAGAGTTTTAGTAAGCTGAAAAAGCTTAACGGAATCACCATCGTGTAAAACCAAATTCACGAATTCACCAGTAATAGAGAGCGCAGGCATAGTCCCCTTTAAAACAGTTGTAGAAAAAATGCCGTTTGATGTAACCCCTGCGATAAAGGTTGAATCACTGTTTGAATACGCCACGAACAGGCTATCATTTACAATCTTTGCATCATAACCGGAGATATATTCTCCAATATTGAAAAGTGTATCAAGAACATTAAAAGACCTTCCACAGTCATTTGAAAAATCTACAAGGACGTAGCCAGTGTTACTCTCATAGTACGAAACATAGACAGTGGATGAACCAATTAAAATCTTCGGACAAATAGCCCCATTGGTCGAAACCGACACCGGGGTTGAAAAACCAGTTAAAGAATCATAAACGGCAAACTTAACCCTATAATTTCCATCATACTCCTGCCATACAAGGAAGAGTGTATCATTTCGCGCCGCGACGTCTGGTAGATTTCTTGAGGGTTCGTAATCGCCAAGAGTAAGTGTATCCCACGAGACAATTCTTCCCCCACTCAGTTCTCCTATTGTCAATCCAAGAGTCCACTTTCCATAAAGGTAAGAAAGGGCAAGACTATCCGTAGGGGAGACGCTATAAACAACGTAGAGATGATTTGAATCTGATGTGACGGAATAGCTGTTGATGTATTGAGTTACACCATGGTGAATCAATGGAATCTCACTTGATAATCCATTAAGGAACAAATGGTCTCCAGAATTAAAATCGTGTTCTGCAGCAATCCCTCCTCTGAGCCAGATATGCTGTACAGCTGGGTGCGTTGAATCTACCCCTACATCCAATAAAGCAATTTTAACACCGGTACCAATAAATCCCTTTTTATGAACTTCAGGAATTTTTACCATATCAAGGGAAGATTTTGCATCCCCGTAATTAAATTGGTCGACTCTATAAATTTCTCGGCCATCTATCTCTGTTTTCATAACAGGAATTTCCTGAATATTAACAGACCTCTGTGCCAGCTTCATAACTTTTAAAACTGGAGCTGGTGACGTGAAATAAGAGGATGAATTTAACAAATTTGAGCGCGTTCTTAACCTCGCCCCATAAAAGTGCATCAAAGCATTTAATTCAGAAAATTCTGTCCCCCTTTTCCAATCTACCCAGATTTTTTTAAATTCATGAGGGTTGTTAGATTTTAACCATATATTAACAGGCTGAGAAATACTCAAAAGAACGAGAAAAAATAGCATCCAATGATACCTCCTTCAGTACTCGGAGAGTTTATTCAAATGTTCTTCGGCATCTTTATTTGAGGGTTGTTTATCTACAACTTTTTTGAAAAACTCGCGGGCCCTATCTCTGTCATTGATTATTTCATAAAGAATACCAAGATTATACAGGGCCTCAATATTTTCAGGTTCTTTTTCTAAAATCTGTTTTAAAATCTTTTCGGCCTCTTCGTACTTCTGCGAAACTATGTAAAACTTCGCCTCTTCTAACATATCTTTGATTTCAAATTCGTTATACTCCATGTTCTTTAAACCTCTCTATATTTTCTGTCGAGCCAAGAACAACAAGAACATCTCCTTTTAGAATTTCCTCATCCGGATCAGGGGCAACCATTATTTTCTCCTCGTACTCAATTTTTCCATCAGGGGACATCTCCGGGATTTTCCTCTTGATTGCTATGATATAAATCCCGTATTTGGAACGAACTCCAGACTCACGAATGGTTTTCCCCTCCAGAAACGTTGGGGCAACAATTTCAACAATAGCATAATCTTTCGAAAGTTCAATAATATCGAAAATCCTGGGAGATACAAGACTTTCGGCAATTTTCTGCCCCATTTCACGTTCAGGGAAGACAACTCTGTCAGCACCGATTTTCTTTAAAATTCTTGCGTGGACATCTGACCCCGCCTTTGATAAAACCTTTTTTGCCCCGAGTTCTTTAACGAGCAATGTCGTTAAAATAGAAGACTCGATGTCGCTACTAATAGCAACGATAACCCAATCAAAATCCTGAACACCTATAGTTTTCAGGGCCTTATCATTTGTGGAATCCATGATCAGAGCCTGAGAAACCTGCTCCTCTATTTCAGAAACCCTGGACTCGTTACGGTCTATCGCTAATACCTCGTGTCCGGATTCCGCAAGAGCAATGGCAACCGAACGCCCGAATCTCCCAAGACCTATAACGCAAAACTGTTTCGCTTCCATACCTAACCCACTATGTATTTACCTTCAACATGTCTTACCGGCTCAGGTTTTATCTCCGAAATCAATGCCACTATTGAAAGCACCCCCACTTTTCCTATTAACATGAGACTAATAATAATCCATTTACCAAAAATTGAAAAGTCAGCAGACAGAGAGACATTATGATAAATTTTTGAGCCGAGAGACAACCCTACAGTACCAAAAGCTGATGCAATTTCAAAAAGATACGGTAAAATGCCATTTTTCTGAATCCCCGCAACTTCGGAAATCGAGAGCAAAAGAATAGCAAGGAGAATCACTATTGTTGTGATGATCAAGATCGTTACCGATCTTTTGAGAGATTCGTCAGGTATCCTGTAGCCGTGGAAAACCGGTTCTTTCCTTTGAAAATAAGCTCTAATCCATGCAAGATAGGCGTAGAAAGTCGTGGTTTTTATCCCTCCAGCTGTCCCTCCCGGCGATCCTCCAATTATCATCAGGATAATCAGCAAAAAGATTGATGCCGGGTGATAAAAATTCAAGTCTATAGTGTTAAATCCAGCTGTCCTTGGAGTCACAGCCTGAAACAGAGAAGCAAAAATTCTCTCTACAAAACTGTAATTTCCATAACCATAAATGGATTCGTAGATGAAGAAGAACAGAGATGATACTAAAATCAAAATGGCAGAAATAGACAGAGCCGCCTTTGTGTGCAAAGAGAGCTTCTTCTTTTCCTTGGTCACAAACTTCTCATAGAGTTCCATGATTACAAAAAACCCAATACCACCTATAAAAATCAGGACCATAACAGTGAAATTCACAATGATGTTTGCCTTAAAGGAAACGAGGCTATCAGAAAAAGTTGCAAATCCTGCGTTGCAGAATGCCGAAACACTTATAAAGATTGAGTGAAGGATGGCCAGAGCCGGCTTAATCCCATGTAAGACAAAGCCGATAAAGAGCAAAAAAGCTCCAAAGAGCTCAAGAACAAAGGTTATCTTGAGCACATTAATTGCGAATCTCCAGATATTTCCCGGGGTCAGGGCAGGGAAACTCTCCGCCGCAATAAGTCTAAGCCTCAGGCTACCCCTTCTGCCAAGTGCAAAGATGAAAACTGTCGCAAATGTCATGTACCCTATTCCTCCAATCTGAATGAGTATGAGAATAACCAACTTTCCGAAGAATGTAAAAAATACAGGTGTGTCTTTTACAATTAGTCCAGTTACGCATACAGCAGAAGTTGACGTGAAAACAGCATCAGTGAGTCCGAGGGGTCCCCTCCGTGAGAATGGAAGAAGCAACAGGAGAGCTCCCAATAAAATTATAGAAAAATACCCCAGTATGAGTATTTTCACCGGTGTGAGTTTTTTCATCTAACGATAAAAACTACAAGTTCGCGCGGGCCATGAGCTCCTTTCACAAGAATTTTCTCAATATCCGCCGTTTTTGACGGCCCCACTACAAAGGTTATATCAGGCAATGGCTTTTCAATGCGTTCAAAAACATCAGAAAAATCATCTACTATATTTTCCTCCCTGATCAGAGCCACATGTATATCAGGAAGTAAAGATGGTAATTTATCCTCCGCATTTTTTGCAAGTTCTACAAGACCACCGGAGTATGCAACTCCAAAATTTTCCTCGGTTATTCCAACTGGTATGCCCTCTTTAAACTCTGTATAAATCTTTATGTCCCCCAGATCAAGACTAAAGCTGATCCCCTCCTCTTTTAAATAAACTTCCTTAACCCTCCGATCATCTAAAAATTCCTTCAATTTCTTGCTCAGCTCTCTCCGTGAAACTAAAAAAACAAGGGCATCAACTCTTTTTAATTCTTCTATGAATTTTTCTGTCTTTCTTTCCATAGTTCTCTAAAACTCTTTCCCGGGATTGGGTCTATATCTTTCCATTCGGTCCATCTGGAAAGAATCCAGGGTAAACAACGGATTTTTCTGTCCCTTTCAAAAAACACTTGAGCCTTTGAAGCAATTCTAAAGCCAAATTTATTAACAGTTGGATGAGTCATGACTTTTTCCCATAGCTCTACGAGCAGCCTCTCAGCAAATGGACCACCCTCTTTTTCTACCACCCGGTGTCTCAGATGGAGAAGTATTTTAGGTATATTTATCCTGACAGGACAAATTTCATGGCAGGCTCCGCAAAGAGTAGATGCAAATGGAAGGTCCCTTGCGACACTGTGTCCAAAAATTGCATAAGTCCAGATTATCCCAATTGGGCCTGAATACACACTCCCATAGGCATGTCCACCGAGGAGTTGAAAGATTGGACAAACATTAGAACACCCACCGCATCTAATGCACATAAGGGCCTCTCTCAAGACAGGATCAGCCAACATCTTTCTTCGACCGTTATCAATCAAAACAATATGAACCTCACGGCCCCTTCCTACGGTTGAGAAAATGTTGGTGTACACCGTCTGGTGCTGTCCTGTACTGCTCGGAGCCAGAATCTTTATAAAATTTGGGAAATCCTTAATTGATGGGATTAGTTTCTCTATACCGGTTACAGCAACGTGCAACTTCGGAAGGGTCGTTGACATCCTTGCATTCCCTTCGTTCTCAACAACAACGAAGGAACCTGTATCCGCAATGAGGAAATTGGCACCTGACATTCCGGCATCCGCCTTGAAGTATTTTTCCCTCAAAAATTGCCTCGCAAAATAGGTGATTTCTTCTGGGTCTTCAGTATATTCCATTCCAAGCTTATCGTGGAAAAGCTGGGCAATCTCCTTTCGCGTCATATGGATGGCTGGTGCTGTAATGTGGGAAGGTTTTTGCTTTGCAGTCTGGATTATAAATTCACCAAGATCTGTTTCGTATTTCACGATTCCTTTAGATTCGAGGAAAGGATTTATCTCAATCTCCTCCTGAGTCATGGACTTGCTGGAAACGACCGTTTTAACATTGTGGTTACTGAATATTTCATAAACTATGTCTTTAGCTTCTTTAGCGTCTTTTGCTTCATGGACAATAAACCCGTTCCTTGTCGCATTCTTTTTAAATTTTTCTAAAAAGTCTTCAAAATTAGAAATGATTTCTTCTTTTGCAGCTCTTGCCTTATCCCTTAAAGATTCGAAATCCGGGATCCGGGAGATCGTGTCGAGACGCTTGGCAAGAGCATGGGAAGTTGCCTTCTGAACTGCATTTACAATTACAGGATTGGCAAGTATCCTTCTCGCATTTTCATAAAAATCAATCCTTTCCATTACCAAGATCCTCAGCAAGGATTTCAACTATGTGAATGGGCTTTACATTAATATGGAGTCGGGACAAAACTCCCCCAAGATTCATTAGACAACTCAAATCTGAGGATGTAAGGTACTCTGCTCCCGTCTCCTTTATGCTTTCAACCTTCCTCTCTGCCATTCTGTATGACACGTAAGGAAACTTGACCGAAAAGAGCCCACCGAATCCACAGCAAGTTTCCTCTAATTCCATTGGGACAAAATTTGCACCGGGTATTTTAAGTAAAAACCTCTTTGGTGGCTCTTTTACACCTAATCCCCTCAAATAATGGCATGACGCATGGTAGGTAACTGTCCCCTGAAATTTTGATGGAATCTCTTCAACCTTTAGCACCTGGGTTAAAAATTCCACTATCTCAAACAGTTTCTTTCGCATACGTTCCACTCTTTCGAGGACGTCGGGATCATTTTCAAACAGTACAGGGAAATTTTCTCTAACCATATGTACACATGAACCCGATGGTGCGACTATATAGTCGTAACCCTCTCTATCGTAAACATCCAACCACGATAGGGCCATTTCCTTCGCCTGTTTCCAATATCCAACGTTGAATGCAATCTGGCCACAACATGACGGATGCTCAGGTACATCAACGTCTATACCAAAATATTCTAATATTCGAACGGTATCAAAACCTATCTTTGGCTTAATATGATCAACTAAACATGTTGGAAATAGTAAAACTTTCATTTGAGGAAATTTTAACTCTATCACAGTAAAGGGTCAATTTCCTCTTTGAAAATGTTCGAAAAATTTAAACAAGGTAAAAATCCCTGTATCCCCTTTTTATCAAGGGTAGTTTTCTGGTAAATGTCCCTTTGCAAGAAGGGTAACAACAAAGGGGCATGTCAAATCCGCCTGATTATGTGCAACTTATTTTAACGATTCAAGAATTTTCGAACAGCCTCATTCTTTTTTAAATACGCTTTATCCTATTCCCATCACAATCCATACAAGCAGAACAAAGGAAAGTACTTCTTTAATATTTTCTGGGATAAAAAACATTTCAGTGGTATGGAATCAGACTATCTCATCATCTAAGATTGATATTTTAGGCTAATGAATTATATAATCCCCCTAAAAAGGAGGTAAAATATGAATCTTGTAGTCGTTGCTCTGTCCATATTGTTTATCACTACATCTCATACCGGCGTTGATTCGTTCGGTTATAGATTTGTTGATTCGGACACAACTGGAGGACCAGAATTTGTGTGGATTGATGCATCACGGGGAGACACTATTGAACTCGCAGATGATGATAACAGGCTCGTAAATCTTCCGTTTCCATTTCCTTTTTACAGGCAGACTCTAAGAGACCTCTATGTAGTTTCAAATGGTTATCTTACTTCGACAAATACGAGAGCTGCATCAAATATTCCGTTTCCCGTACCCAACTTAAATAACCTTATTTCTCCCTGGTGGGATGATCTCAATCCTGTTACAGGTGGTAGAATTTACACGTTTTACGACACCACATCAGATGCCTTTGTAGTAGAATGGGACTCCGTAATGCATTACAGATCAGGTGGCCCATACACTTTTGAAGTTGTACTATATCACTCAGGAGATATTATCTTTAGTTACAAATCTTTAAACTCTCCTCTAAATTCTTCAACGATTGGTATCCAGGGTGACAACGGAGACAATGGATTTTATTTAGAATATACCGTCAATGGAAATCCAATTATACCTCATGATAGCCTAACCATCCTATTTACAAGACCTACAAATGTACATGTCGTCGATGTCTTACCAACAGCGATTATCGTCCCCAACTCACCTATTGTAAATGCAAATGAAAGTTTCATCCCGTCCGTAGAAGTACTGAATGCGGGCTCAGACACGGCATCTTTTTCCGTATACCTTGAGATAAGTTCTGATACAACTATTATCTCCCAGAATGCAAATGCCGTTGGTATCCCGCCCTACACAATCGATACAGTTTACTTTACTCCGGTTTCAATCGAAACAAGTGGCATCTACAAAATGACCGTTAGTACTTCAATCTCCGGCGACGAAAATCCTCAGAACGATACACTCGAATTCAGATTTATGATACCTGCATCTCACAATGATTTTGAATCAGACAGCGGTAATTTTTACTCTGAAGAGGGCTGGCAATGGGGAGTACCTTCAGCCGGACCTTCAGGGGCCCATTCCGGTACCAGAGTGTGGGCAACTTATCTTGACGGAAACTATCCTAACTATGCAAATTTATGGTTAATTGGAGACTTTGTTGTCGAAGATTCAAATATAGCTTTCGGCTTTTATCAATGGTTTGATTTTGAGAGGAGGATGGACGGTGGTAATGTCCTTTACACAATCAACCATGATACCACTGCATGGAGTCTGATCTACCCTGAAGATGGATACACGAGTTTTGTATTTGCATTGAGTGAAGATGGTTTCACAGGTACTCTTGATGATTGGGAACCTGCTTTGTTCGTTTTACCATCTTTAAGGGTTAATGATACAGTAACAATAGCATTTCATGTAAAATCAGGAAGATCAAACACAGGAAATGGCTGGTATATTGACGATTTTTACTGGACAGGCTTCACCCCTATTCCCACTCTTGGTGTGAGTGAAACCAATTCCCGTTTCTCTGGCATTATCAATTTCAAAAACAATATTGTCACAAAGTATCTCGTTCTGAATTCCAACACGTGGAACAAAGTTATTAAAGCAGAAATCTATGATGTGACTGGAAGATTAATTAAAGAATTCAAGATTCCACCAGGGGATGCAAAGATTTACGTAGGTGATTTAAAGAATGGAATTTATTATATTAGGATAGAAGGGGAGAAGGTTAATTGGGTGAAAAAGATTATGATTTTGAAGTGATTTTTTGGGAAAAAAAGAGAGGGGGTGCCTCGCGGAGCGAGGCACCCCCTCTCTTTTACTAAGCCTTTTTAGAATTCAGATACGCCTGCACCACCAGGATATGGAAGAATCTCTGTAGATTCGTCTGTTCTTCTGAAGGTTGCATAGTTGCCATCGCCATCCAGGTCGCCTGTCGCATAAATCGTTATGTCAACCGTTCCATCGTGTACTGCCTGGGCATTTCTGAAGTTTCCATTGTTGTCCATTGAGGTGTAGGTTCTGTACCCAACTCCACCGTGAATTGCACCTGGATTTCCAGCTCTAACCGCATAGCTGTAGTAAACATCGCCAGCAGGTTTGAAACCAATCAGGCTAAAGCTCTGACTGTTGGGCGGAGTCTGCCATGCTCTTTTTCTCGGACTTGGCCGTGTGCTTGGGTCGGATGCGCAGAGGACGTAAACTCCATGCTCACCAGCAAAGGCCTCTTCTGCTGTTGCAATGGCCCCGATATTCGTTTTCGCCTCAGCAGTTTTTGCTCTCAACTGGAATTTCCGGTACTGAGGAATTGCAATGGCCGCCAGAATAGCAATGATGGCGACCACAATCATGAGCTCCACCAAAGTAAAGCCCTTATCTTTTTTTGTTATGCGTCTCATCATTCAACCTCCTTTTTAAATATTTTGTTTTCTCTACTCTAATATACGGCAATTTCCCTGCCACATAAATTAGATCACAAGAATGGCCTAAATCAAGCATTTTTCAGAGGGAATCATCCTCATCTGTATTGTAAATTCCCAGACAGATGAAAATTGATTTGCAAATTGCAAAATGTAGCTATAGAGTTGACAGTGGAGGGTATCTTAAACGATAATAAATATCACAAAAATGCCGGAGTGGCGGAACTGGAAGACGCGGCGGATTCAAAATCCGCTGGTACCAAATACCGTGAGGGTTCGAATCCCTCCTCCGGCATAAAAATTCTCTCCAAGGAGGGGAAATACTGAATGTGTGGAATTGTTGGATACATTGGAAATAAAGATGTTGACTCTGTCATCCTCGTAGGCCTCGAAAAATTAGAATACAGAGGCTATGATTCCGCGGGGATCGCTGCAATACACGAGGGTAACCTTTTTCTCAGGAAGAAGAAGGGGAGAATCGTCGATCTGTACTCACTCGTCAATGGAAAACCTATTAAGGGGAATATCGGCATAGGTCACACAAGATGGGCAACCCATGGAAAAGTTACAGATGAGAATGCCCATCCCCATACAGATTGTACCAATACAATCGCGGTAGTTCACAATGGAATTATAGAAAATTACATCGAATTGAAAGAAGAATTGATTTCAAAAGGGCATGTATTTAAATCCGAGACCGACAGTGAAGTTATTCCTCATATAATTGAGGAATTTTACAGAGGTGATTTCTTGGATGCGATTTTAAAAACAGTGAAAAAATTACAAGGAGCATTTGCATTTGTTGCTATCTCAACGAGAGAGCCAGACAAAATAATAGGTGTAAGGATGGCCTCTCCATTGATTCTTGGTGTTGGTGAAAACGAAATGCTCTTTGCATCTGACATACCTGCCCTTCTTTCTCACACTAAGAAAATAATTCCACTCGAAGACGGAGAAATTGTTGTTGCAACACAAAACTCATACAGAATTTATGACTTCGACGGAAACGAAAAGAAAAAGGAAGTTACAGTTGTGACCTGGGAAGCCGATATGGTTGAGAAAGAGGGATTTCCTCACTACATGTTGAAAGAGATACATGAACAGCCCAAGGTGTTCGTCAAAAACATTGCAAATTACATCAAATCAGGTGAGCCACAGATTCTTAAAGATTTTAATCTTAGAAGGATTCTCCTGAATAAGAATGAATTTTTTATTCAGGCATCAGGAACATCTCTCCACGCTGGAATGATCGGCACTTATATGCTGCAAAATCTTGCAAGAATAAAGAGTGTCGCCGAATATTCCTCAGAATTCAGATACAAAAATCCAGTTTTTGATCCGAGAACCCTCGTGGTAGCTATAAGCCAATCAGGAGAAACAGCGGACACACTTGCAGGTGTTAGACTCGCAAAGGCAAACGGCCTCGATGTGTTATCTATAGTCAATGTCCAGGAAAGCACGATTGCGAGGGAATCAGATTATGTTGTTTATATCAATGCTGGCCCGGAAATAGGAGTTGCATCCACAAAGGCATACACGGC
>JALSOD010000109.1 GCA_026986655.1 Caldifarciminota bacterium
AATCTATAGACAGTTTTCGGCTTCTTGCCGATGAATTTCTTCTCGACCTCGACGTATCCAGCTTCCTCCAGTTTTCCTACATGGGCTGATAAATTTCCTTTGCTGAGGCCAGTGGCACTTAGCAGGTAGAGGAAGTCTGCCTCGCTCAGAGCATAAAGGACCGACATTATGGCGAGTCTTGCAGGTTCGTGGATGAGCCTGTCTATCTTCTGGATCTCCCGTGTTGCTTCATTATCCATTTATTGTCCTCCTCTTCTTGAACCTGTTCCATGTGACAATGCCGGTGAAGAAGAGCAGGGCTCCTGTAACCAAAAGATTAATAATTACCCCTGTTACAACTGTATACCCAAGAACAAACATGATAATCCCGGCGATGACATTGACAATTGCTATGGCGGCGAATCTTGCCAATCCAGAATATTCAAAAATGGATATAAAAATTGCAAACACGAAGCAGGATATGAGTAAGCTGGAAAGAGGACGTGTATATAAGATGAATGAACCTAACATGCAGAGGAGGGCAAATATAGCCCATTTCCTATTTTTAAAAGTTCTTCTATCATTTACAGGCTTAGCGTATCCTTTTGTAGACCAGACGAGTTTTTCCTTTATAAGTTTTACAATTTTTTGACCAAAGAGGATAAAGAGGAAAAGAAATATGGTCCATGAGAGGGAGAATATAAGTGCGGATTTTCCCCTGGTATTAGAAATTAGTACCTGTAGGGCTGCGATGATTATGAGTCCCAATCCTGTGAATATTTCGACGATGCCATCTTCCCACCAGTAGGCCCTTGCCTTTTTGATCAACTTATCGACTTCAACTCTTTTTTCTTCCATCTCTAACCTCCTTTGTTGTAAACTGGTTTGTATTATAAACCAGTTTACAGATTTGTCAATATTGGGACGAGGGTGTTTGAAAAATAGGGTGGGTAAAAATATCCTGTATTCCATTTTTTAAGGGGGACTCTAAGAAGCAGCTTCCTTTCTTTTTCAAGGTGGGGATTTTTAAAAAGCGAAATTCCCTGCTCGAGAAGAGGGAATGAAGGTGATTTTCAAAGCTCTTTGATTATACGCAATGCTGATTTTTAATTTCTTTTCTAAGATAGTGGCACAGTGAAGTGTCAAACCCGAAGGGTGAAACTTCTGAGTCCATACATTTAAGATAAGTTCTATTGAAGGGTTCAAAACCATGAATTATACTAAGGTGAGGATATTTTACAAGGAGGCTTTAATATGAAAGCTGTTATGAAAACAAGGCCGGGGCCGGGTCTGGAAATTGTTGATGCCCCGATTCCAGAGGTGGGTCCTCATGATGTGTTAATTAAGGTTATTAAAAACAGTATTTGTGGGACGGATGTTCACATTTATACGTGGGACGAGTGGGCTGCTTCCAGAATCAAGCCACCTTTAATCTTTGGCCACGAGTTTGTGGGAGAAGTTGTTGAAATCGGAAAGGAAGTGAAGGCTGTTAATCCAGGAGATTATGTTTCTGCTGAGACCCACATTTATTGTGGCCATTGCTATTTGTGCAGGACGGGGAATCCCCACGTATGTTTAAATTTGAAAATCCTTGGAGTTGATACAAATGGTGCCTTTGCTGAATACGTTAAAGTCCCTGAGCAAAATGTGTGGAAAACAGATAGAACCATCCCACCGGAGGTCGCAGCCCTGCAGGAGCCCTTTGGCAATGCAGTTTATACCGCTCTTGTAGAGGATATCACTGCCAGGACAGTGGCTGTTTTCGGTGGAGGCCCCATAGGGCTTATGTCGGTAGCCGTGGCAAAGGCATCGGGGGCCGCGAAGGTTTTCCTCATTGAACCCTATGAATTTAGACTTTCTCTCGGCGAAAAGATGGGAGCCGATAGATTGATTAACCCTTCAAAAGAAAATCCTATTGAGGTCATTCTTGATGAAACGGGTGGGCTCGGTGTAGATGTTGTGTTAGAAATGTCAGGTGCCGAGGCTGCCATTCAGCAGATGTTTAAAATTATCAGAAATGAGGGGAGAATTTCCCTCCTTGGTATCCCCCACAAGAAGATTTCTATTGATTTTGCTGAAAATATTATATTTAAAGGAATAAGAATCTACGGTATCACAGGTCGTAGAATTTTCCATACCTGGTATCAAACCACTGCTTTCCTCGCCAGCGGGAAAGTAGACCTGACCCCAATAATCACACATCAGTTAAAAATTGATGAAATTGAGAAAGGGATGCAGCTGCTTATTAAAAAAGAAGCTGCAAAAATAGTTATGGAATTTTAGGAGGTGAAAAAATGGGCAAATTGGATTTTATAAAGGAAGAGATTGAAAATCTTAAGAAAGAAGGGCTCTACATAATAATTCGTACCATCGAATCGCCCCAGGGGGCATGGATTGTGGTTGATGGTAAAAAAGTTTTGAACCTGTGCTCTAACAACTATCTTGGATTTGCAAACCACCCCACGTTAAGAAAAAAGGCGAAAGAGGCCATTGAGAAGTTTGGAGTTGGCCCGGCAGCTGTGAGAACGATTGCTGGTACAATGAGCCTGCACCATGAGCTTGAGAAAAAGTTAGCGGAGTTCAAAGGCGCGGAGGCGACAATTTCCTTCCAGAGTGGATTTAATGCAAACCTTGCAACTATTCCGGCTCTCGTTGGTAGAGAGGATTCCATATTTTCTGATGAATTGAACCACGCCTCAATCATAGACGGTTCAAGGCTATCAAGAGCCACCATTATAAGATACAACCACAATGATCCGGCCGATCTTGAGAAGAAGCTAAAAGAGGAGGGACCGAAGTTCAGAAGAAAACTGGTAGTCACCGATGGTGTTTTTTCAATGGACGGTGACATCGCTCCTTTACCCGAAATTGCCGAGATCGCCGAAAAATATGGTGCTATCATGATGGTCGACGATGCACATGGCGAAGGGGTACTTGGTAGAGGTGGTAGAGGAATAGTGGATCACTTTGGGTTGCACGGTAAGGTGGATATAGAAGTTGGTACACTCTCAAAGGCTTTTGGCGTTGTCGGCGGGTATGTAGCAGGTTCTAAGGAAATGGTCGAATTTTTGAGGCAGAAGGCTCGTCCATTCCTGTTTTCAAGTGCAGTAACACCTCCTGATGTTGCGGCCTCCATTGCGGCAGTGGAGATATTAACGGAATCTGATGAGCTGGTTCAGAAGCTCTGGGACAACGCCAGGTAT
This sequence comes from Caldifarciminota bacterium, assembly GCA_026986655.1. GTDB lineage: Bacteria > Hydrothermota > Hydrothermia > B15-G9 > WFZT01 > WFZT01. The sequence continues at coordinate 3,183 of JALSOD010000109.1, forward strand.
TTCAAGGAAAACATGAAAGCACTCGGTTTTGACACCGGAAAGAGCCAGACTCCGATAACTCCTGTTATGCTTGGTGAAGCGAAGACGGCGCAGGAGTTCTCCAGGATATTATTTGACGAAGGGATTTTTGCCCAGGCAATTGGGTA
>JALSOD010000110.1 GCA_026986655.1 Caldifarciminota bacterium
AAAATTATGTTCATCCTTCCTCACCTGTTTTTCTAATTACTGCAGCATCTACGATAAAATCTCCTTCTTTAACTCTCATGAGTCTTACACCACGTGCATTTCTGCTGTAAAAGTTAATGGATTCTGATTTTAATCTCAAGACAATCCCATTCTGGGTGATGAGAATTACATCATCGTCTCCATTGATAGCACTGACTTTTACGAGTTCCCCGGTTCTCTCGTCTACCTTTGTGAAGCGAACACCTTTTCCACCTCTCCTTACCCTTCTGATGGTATCTATTCTAAGCTTTTTCCCATAGCCCTTACGAGTTACAATCAAAAGGTTATCTCCATTTGCTACTCTCACCAGCGAAATTGCCCTCGTATTTTCGCCCACTTTTGTACCTCGCACACCAATTGAGGCTCTTCCCATTGGCCGCACATCAGATTCGTGGAATCTTACACCAACACCATTTGTTTTTGCAATAATAATTTCATCGTTTCCGCTTGTGATTACAGCACCTATAACAGTGTCATCTTCAAGGAGTTTTATAGCAATAATTCCACCTCTGCCAGCATTCTCAAAGGCTTTAAGAGGAACTTTTTTAACGATGCCACGTGATGTTGCCATAAACACGTATTTGTTTTCATCAAATTCGCGGAATGGAATGATTTCAATGATTTTTTCACCTTCTTTGAGTCTCAGGAAGGTTTTAATAGGCTTGCCCCTCGCCTGAAGACTGCCCTCCTGGATGTGATAGACTTTTGTCAGATATGCACGTCCAAAGTTTGAGAGCATAAGGACGTTGTCATGATTTTTTGCGACTGTGACAAGCCAGGGGAAGTCGTCCTCGTAGGTGGATATTCCCCTTCTCCCTACTCCACCACGCCCCTGCGCAGTGTATGATTTAATAGGGGTTCTCTTTATGTAACCCTGATATGTCATTGTTATTCCAACAGGCTCATCTGGTACCAGATCCTCGATGGAGATGTCCACCGGCTCCTCATCAACAATTTCAGTTCTTCTGTCATCGCCGAATTTGTTCTTGATATCGTCGAGCTCTTCTTTGATTACTTCAAAGAGTAATCTACGTGATGAAAGGATGGATTTGAATCTCTCAATCTCTTTCAAGAGTTTCTGGTATTCCTCTTCAATTTTGTTGATGTCCATCCTTGTGAGATTCCCGAGTCTCATATCAAGGATGGCTTTGGCCTGTGCCTCTGAGAGGGAGAATTCTTCCATTAATTTTGCACGTGCTTCATTCTGGTCTGAAGATGATTTGATGATTTCAATAACACGGTCAATATTTGCAATGGCGATTTTAAATCCTTCTAAAATGTGTGCTCTTTCTTCTGCTTTTCTGAGCCTGTATCTGGTCCTTCTTTCGACCACCTCTACCCTGTGGTTGATGAACGCATCGATCATCTGCCTCAGGGACATAACTTTTGGCTCACCATTCTGGAGAGCGAGCAGAATCACGCCAAAGGTATCCTGCAGCGGTGTGTGTTTTAGCAATCTGTTTAATACAACTTCCTCATTGGCGCCACGCTTCACCTCGACTACTATTCTGATACCCTCCCTGTCAGATTCGTCTCTCAAGTCGGCTACACCGTCCAGCTTTTTCTCTTTTACCAGTTTGGCAATTCGCTCAATGATTGTGGTTTTTGACACCTGATAGGGAATCTCTGTGAAAACGATTCTTGTATTCTTACCTTTCGGATGCTCAAAGTGATACTTTGACCGGACGAGTATCTTTCCGCGTCCGGTCTTGTATGCCTCAACTATTCCAGAACGTCCAACAATTGTGCCACCTGTGGGGAAATCAGGGCCTTTAATGTAGTTTAAAAGTTCATCGTCTGTGATATAGGGGTTGTCAATGACAGCCTTGATTCCGTCAACAAGTTCTCTAATGTTGTGTGGGGGGATATTGGTTGCCATTCCGACCGCAATTCCGGAGGAGCCATTGGCAAGGAGGTTGGGAAATTTAGACGGTAGTACTGTTGGCTCCTGGAGTCTTCCGTCAAAATTTGGGATAAAGTCGACCGTTTCTTCGTCGAGGTCTGCGAGCATCTCTACGGCGACCCTGGATAGACGAGCTTCTGTATAACGGTATGCCGCAGGTGGATCTCCGTCTATGGACCCAAAGTTACCCTGGCCTTCGATCAGGGGATACCTCAGTGAGAAATCCTGAGCCATCCTGACGAGGGTGTCATATACAGGACCATCCCCGTGTGGATGATATTTACCGATAACTTCACCGACAACTGTGGCAGACTTCCTGAAAGGGCGGTTGGGCATCAGGCCCAGCTCCCGCATTGCGTAAAGAACGCGTCTCTGAACAGGTTTCAAACCGTCTCTTACGTCGGGCAGAGCTCTCCCGACAATCACACTCATTGCGTAATCGATGTATGAGGATCTTATCTCTTCTTCTATTAATGTTGGTAGGATATTCTCTGGCATATTCTCCTCCTATAGGTCACTTATTATAAATCAAAGACCAGGGATTTGGAAGTTTTACATGGCTATTTCGGTGTATTCAACCCATTTTTCACCGTTAATAGTTCCTTAATAGAAAAATAAAATGGAATCTTTCTTTTCAAAAAATAAAAATCTCCGCAAGAGATAGCATTATACTTTCTGTATTTAGAAATCTACCGGCGTAATTTTCAGCTTCGTAACCGTTGTTAATCAATCTTTCAATGTCTCTGTATGAAAGTTTTTTGGCGACCGCTTTGATCAGAGTTTTTAAGTCAACATTTACGAGCAGATTTTCTGAATTCGATTTTGCAAGAAGTAGATCCCTCACAATTGACATATAAATTTTCAAGAAATCCTGTAGTTGGTCACGAGAAAAAATACGATTTCTTAAGGCTTCTGTGAAGGAAGCCGCGTCTTTTTCGGCAAGTGCGTTGAGTATATCGATTCTGATTGGAAGAAATTCAGATTCAAGTAGTTTTTGAGCACGGCCAATGCTGCCGTCTGAAAGTCTGTAAAGGAGAGGCAGTGGATACTGCGTTGTGAATGGATACTGTCTGAACTCTTCAAATTTCAGGCTCGAGAATTTTACAAGTCTACAGCGCGACCTGATTGTTGGGAGAATCTTTCCAATGTTTGATGAAATTAGAATAAAAATGGTATTGTCCGGTGGTTCCTCGAGTGTTTTTAGCAAAGCATTCTGAGCTTCAACGGTCAGGTTATCAGCATATAGAAATAAAACAAATCGTTTTTTGGCCATAAATGGGGCTTTTGTGAGTTCAAGTTGAAGTTCTCTCACCTGGTCTATTGTGATATTTTTCGTGGGGTCAAATTTGTCAGGTTTCAACTTCCCCTGATCTATGGCGAGTGCTCTCAGATTTTCCGGACGTGAGGGATAGAGTACTACAAGATCAGGATGGATAAGTTTTGAGAACTTCCTGCAGGTTGGGCATTCACCGCACGGTCGTATCTCGGTTGATTCACAGTTGTATGCCTTTGCGATCTCTAAAGCCAGGGTTGATTTCCCTACTCCCTCCGGACCGTAAAAAAGATACGATGGAGACAGGTTATCCTGTTCGATCAGGTGTGAGAAGTATTTTTTTATTCTCTCGTGACCAATGATGTTCTCAAATTTTACCATCTGCCAGTGCCTCGGCTTTGAGAGTGTATTCTTTCAGCAATTTTTCTAATTTTTCAGGTGTGTCCCCCTTCTTTACATAATAAGGTGGTGATGAATATACTACACAGTTTGAGAATGGTAAAGGAATTTCAAATCTATCCCAGGTGTTTAAAACAATTTTCTGGCTGTAGCCGACTCCCACAAAAATTAAAGGCTTTTGGGAAACTCGAGAGGCAAAGAGCGCCCCTTCCTGAAATTTCCACCTGGGGCCCCTTGGACCGTCAGGAGTGATACCTATTTGTCCACCTTTATCGAGGGTTGCCACTATTTTTTTTAGTGCAGATACCCCGCCTTTAGATGTGGAGCCTCTTATAAATTTGTATCCGTACATTTCCGTAATTCTTGCTATTTTTTCCCCGTCCCTGTGCTTTGAAACAAGAACGTTTATTCCTCTTCCACGCATTAATCTGATGAGGCCAAAGAGTTTGTTGTGCCAGAAAACATAAATTACGGGCTCATCGTAGAAAATCTTACCAACCAGATTGTAACGAATTGTTGGGGACCAGATTCGATAGAAGAATTTTATGACGGATACAGTAATTCTATCAGCGAACGACAATATAGTTTTTGATTCTGTTGAATTTTTTGGTTCCGATCCCTTTAACATTTTTAATCTCATCTATCGAACGGAAAGGTCCGTGTTTGTGTCTATATTCTATGATAGCCTTGGCAGTTTTTGCACCTATTCCGGGAATTGATATCAGGTCTTCCATGTCGGCATTGTTAATATTTATTTTTCTTATGGATGTCTCTGCCTTCTGTTTCCCATTGCCAAATTTCCCGTAATATTCCAGGGTCACACCAACAATTAATGATAAGGCGAGGTAGAGGATGATTCTTTTCTCAAAAGATGTCAGATTATCAGAAATTGAACGTAGCAGTCGCATTTAAAGAGACAGTGTGATTTGTACGCCCGGTTATTTTGTCTCCAACAGATGAGTAGTAGAACTCAAGTCCACCGGTGATATTCCTCGCAAAATTATAGGTGCCCCGGAGAGTGAAACTCTTATTAAACGTGTCACTAATTATAGTTGCACGTTTTTGCTGCGAATGAGAATACCGAATTGACATTTGTAGGTTAATGCTACTTTTTATCCTTAAAACACGGTGGCCAGGAAGATTTATGGTATATCCACCTGGTCTCGATAGTGTGTATGATGAGGTTATTTGCAGAGAAGTATTAAAAGAGCTCATAGGAGTCGCAAGAATGTCAAAATAGTCAGTTCTTGTTACTTCTCGTGTGTAGTTTAAGTTTGTTGTAAGACCGTTTCGGAAAACGAGAGAGACTATAGGAGAGATCTGCAATCTTTCATTTTGCTGGGTCAGCTTGTTCAGAGTAATGTTACCGCTCTTCGTGAGGGTTCTATCAAAATTCGTTGATATTGACAAGTTAGAAATTTTGTCAGTCAAGTTTGTTAGAAGCTTTGAAAGAGTTGAAAATTGTATCTCCAGGTGGGGTAGGGTATAAGATTTTGTGTATCCTGCGTTTGCATATTGCTGGTTCTCTGAATATCCATAACTTGTGGAGTAGGATATATTTATGAAGGGAATGTTGAACCCTCCACTGAGTGATAGATTATTTCTTGATGTGGCAGAATTTCGTGTGGTATCGTATGATGGGATGTAAAAGTCTGTGTTAAATCCAAGTCTATTGATGATCTTGGGGCGACCGAAAAGATAGTATTTTGTGAAATTCTTCTCTGTGCTAAACGAAAATTGGGGGGAAGTCACATACATGGATAGTTTACTGAGAAGGTATAACAGGTAGTTTACAGGACCGGCATTGGCGAGGTCTTTATCCTTCGATTTGTCCCTTAGATTAGAAATTTTTAGAAGAATTTCACTCACGGGTAAAGATGTGGAAACTCTCAATTCGCTGTGCAAAGCTGCATTTCTCACGTCTGGAACGCTGTCCAACTGAATATCTCTACTATGGTCTTCTCTATATTGGGAATTGAAACTTATCTGTGGAGTCAGGATTTTGAAGAGGTTCAGATTGTAGGTCATGCTCTGGGATTCCTGAAAGCTGGTTTCTGTCCCATACCACTTTCCATTGAACCAATCAGGGTCAAAAGCTGACTTCTGGCTGTAGGAAACTGACAGATTGTTTATAGGATTAAAAGATATGCCTTTTTCGAGCGAGTAAACCCTCGTCAGATTCCTGGTCAAAGTCATAGACGATATGTTGAAACTTTTCTGGTAATTTTTTGAATACCCGGTATTAATGGATAGACTTCTCGGCAGGAAGTTGAACTTCAGACCGAGTAATTTAAATCCGAGAGTTTTAGAAATCGCGAGTCGGTATTTTTGAGAAACGGTTATGACGTTTGTTGTATCTATTTTTAGTGGAGAACGACCGGATGTGACATTGTAAGTGAAGTTCAAATTAAGAGGATCCAGTAAATACTTGAAGAGGAAGAATTTTGAGCCTGACTTGGAAAATTGTATGTTAAGTTGTTTCCTATAGGTAATACTTTGTTCCTGTAGTTTTTGAACAGGAGAGAGCAGTACATCGGTGTTTGTCTGGTACTTCGGGATATTCCTTACCCAGTTATACTGGAATCTTAACGGCAGATTGAAGCCCCATTGTCTTGGTAGGAATTTATTCAAACTGGAATTCAAGGAGATATTGAATGATTCGGTTTGCCCTCGGACTCTCCTTGTATCCATAAGTTTCATAAAGTTGTCCTCTTCCTTGGAATAGGATAGGCTCAAGTTGGTTATGCCTGCGAGATTAAACTGGAGATTTGTTGAAACTGCAGCTCCTTTCTGGCGAATAGGTTCGTTTAATGTAATATCATCGATCCACACGGTTCCGTTCATGGAAGAGCCTGACACGTTTCTGACTCCGAGCATGTAAACCTTTATTCTGCTAAAAGAAGGGTTCCCCTTCACTCCATAGTGCCCTTCTCTATGATAAGAGGTATCGACTGCTCCAGGTTTCAAGAATTTCAGTTTAAATTGGGTTAGACTATCGATTGGAATCTCGATGTAATGCCAGTTATGGTCAGTTAGTTGGATATTGTACTCGTAGTAATTCAATGTATCGCCGAATCTGATGAAGACTTCGGGATATGGCGGAAGCACACCAGGTTTTAATCGTACGGAGAATGCAATTTTCTTGTAGGTGAGGAAATCTTCCTCCTGATAAAGAATTCTTCTCGCAAGCCCGTAGTGATCTGGAGCAATATTTTCAAACTCGAGTGCCAATGAGCTTTCTTTTAACTCCCTACCGCGCTCGTCTTTTTCTATTTCCACCCAGGGTGGGGGAGTGTAATCTGGACTCGTCTTGTTGTCCACTGTTGATACCTTGAAAGACTCCGTGGAATCAACAGTGGATGTTGTGTCTGTGGAGTGTACACCTGTATTTTCCCACTTTGTCCCCACGACAGAGATCGTCGCAATCATCAGGGTGTCTGTCCTTGTCATCCCACTGATCCATATTCTTCCGTATTTTATAAGTCTCCAGCTCGGATCCCCAATTTTTGTATAGACACCTAATTCTCTAAGAGGTATGGAATAGTGTTTCCAGCCGTTAAATTCGTACCCGTAGCGGTTGAGAAATGTAGTGTCATCAAGGTTTATGGTGTACTCGAAGTAATCATTTGCGGTATTGAGGACACCATCTCTGTCAAGGTCTTCGGTATCTCTGCGATGATTCCCCTCTGTTCCATCAATTTGTGAATAGTCGTGAGGGTCGTTGCTGTTGTAATGGTAGTCGTCGTTTCCGTCATCCGCCGATGAAGGCGTCCACGAATCGTCGTTTCCACGAATCATATCGAGTCCCACATCCTCCGAGTCAGCTTCAAAAATTCCGTCATGATTCAGGTCTTCATCAGCGATTGTGTCAGGGGAGAAGCTCTTTATTCTCCCCTCTCGATCTCTCCAGATTGAGTTTTCTGAGATATTCTTACCAAAATCAATATGAAGGACCATCCCGTCTCCGTGAACGACGACCTCGAGATACTCTTTCTTTTCAAAATCTTCACCATCCCTTGACAGGAGAGTGTTTAAGCTTGCCCATACTTCACCCGGGTGATTCCTTGTGATCTCCGGGATCAGCATTAAAACCGGCATGTATTCATCTTTTGTTTCGTCTGTAATGTTGGGGTAAACGTCTCCTTTTTTAACAATGTCAACTGGGGTCGCCCAAATAAGTCTATCAACGAGATTACTTGTATCTGCAAGACTCTGCATGCCAGTATTGTCAACTATTATGGGCTGACTTCCAAAGATGTAGTAGTACCGGTTTATGGGAAAATCGGACGCCTCCTTTATGCTCTCCATATCGTCAAGATAAGCTTTTCCAAGAGTGTTTGGATTTGGGAAGGACATTGCGTACTCACCATACCATGTAAAATGTGATGGCTGATCAATCTTTACAAAGGGTAGCTTATTGAGGAGTTTTGAGAGAAACATCATGTCGAGATCAATTTTGAAATCTATGCCGCCGAGGAAATTTCTTAAAGGCTCTTCACCCAGACGAGGTTTTCTTTCCGCCGAAGACTCACTTCTACCGAGCCAGGTTGAGCCAATATACATGTTGGGTCCAAAATCGTATTCAAACCGGGCGCCCCAGAGTGAACGTTGCTTAACAGAGAAAAGTGGAGCTATTTCGTAATTTATCTCGATATCCGCTCCTGGGGTTAGTACTGAGGTGTTTGTAATTGTAAGTATTCCAAAATCGTAATCTATGGTATAATCCTTTCCTCTTTCAAGTTTTTGACCGTTTACAGTGACCACTTCGCTACCTTCGATCACATTGAGGCCAAGATTGTAGACCTTGGATGCTCTGGCACTTTTAATAACCAAAATATACTTTTTGCCAGCATCTGCTGAGGGACGAGGTGTCCAGTAGAAAGATGAGTCAGGAGAATTCAATATGGTATCTGCAAACGGGTAGGGATTGGGAAAAGAGAGGATGCCGTTGGCTTCATCCAGTATAGTGAATCCACGATTTGTAGTCCTGTCCACCTTACCATCACCATTTGCATCGAGTCCGAGGAGCTGGAGGTATGTTTTACCCCCCTCTCCGGATTTCAGGATACCTGACGAATCTCGATAGATGATCAGATTCAGCTGGTCCGCTGAGATGTTTGTTTGACCCAGGCTGTAATAATTTCTAAGTTCGTAATTCCAGATTTCAAGATAAGCAGAATCCGCGTGGGTTTCTGGATGAGGATTGAGTGAATCCCCCGGGAAATATATTGTCGGTGGTTTCAGGATTTTGAGGACGATTCTCGCTGTATCCGTGAGATCTCCGACGGTGTGTCCTGCAGCTGTTTGATAATAAATTCCAAGTTTTTCACCATCCTGCAGGGAATTTTTTAATGCCAGAATCCTGGTTGCAGGGTTGTAGGAGAAGTCTGTGCCTTCATGTAACTCAAAGAATTTTCCGCTAACACTGTCAATGCTAAGGTCAGGCGAATAGCTACCTGTAGGGTAGTAGTACATTACACCATTTACTGCCCCCTGCTGTGCGTCGTTAGATGGATCATTATCATCAAGAAAAACTCTTACTCTTGTGATTCCCTCAGGATCATATACATAGAAAAATCTATGTTTTATGTAGTTTATTGCGTAAACAGAGGTCGACTCCATTGCGGCACTTGCTCTGAAGGTCTTTGCCTGGGATTCACCCTGTTCCCTTGTGGCCACAAAGGTTGCAGATAGCCCCCCAAGCTGGAATTTTGTTTTGAGACCAAAGAGACCTTTTTTAACTCCACCAGGGAAATTTACCAATCTTGATCCCTTAAGGTCCAATTTCGTATCTCCTGCTTCAATGAGCTTTACAATATCATCGTCATCCCCCTCAAACTTGAGTATAACTTTGTTTTTCAACTTATTTTCTCGACGGGAATCGTGGTCTATCTCTACTTTAATCTTCTGACCAATTGTTCCTTTTAATTTGACATTCAGCTCCTGATTCATTGTAAGTTGTGGAAAATGTGAAGTTCTGGCCATCTCTGTCTGGGTGATACCTGTTGTATAATTACTTGTTCCGCCAAGGGTAATTTTCTGTGTACCCTCGATCTGGAGTTTTCCACCTTCACCAATAAAGCTCAAACCTCTCGGAAATTTTATAGGAATTTCTATGTCAGGGATTAATCCGCTGCCCGTACCTTGATTGGCCCCTGTGTTTGATGATTTCAGTACCCTGTAAAATGGATTTATGATTGCACTGTAAAGCCTATCGTTTAAGTACTTTGAGAGTGGGGTAATAGAAATCTCACCGTATTGAGACCGCATTATGTAGTGGGATTCATAAACGAGACCGGTTTGAGGATCGACATATACCGAATCTCGGAGACCTGCACTTTTTAATACAGCGTCATAGAGCGATCCTGCTTTTAGAGATGTGATGAGTAAGAGAAAGGCAAGAATCCTACGCAATGGGGTTAATTCACCTCCAGGAAAAAAGTTTCTTAAATTATACATTAACCCCAAACTGTTTCGATAGGTACCTCACAAGTGCGAGGGGCGGGACTTGAACCCGCACGGGGAATCCCACCAGATCCTAAATCTGGCGCGTCTGCCTATTCCGCCACCCTCGCAAGTCAGGATTTATTATAATAACCTCCACCAATCTATGCAATAACTCAGCGAAAGGTTGAGAATTTAGGGTGGAGAATTTTCAGTGAAACTTGAGTTTAATACTGATTGAAAGATTTTGATCAACTATTGTGCGAAAAGGGATAGAGTGTTAAAATAAATTCATGCAAGAGGTTAAAGATATTGAAAAGTAGTAGAAGAAATACTTGAGAGAAGACCGGATTTAATCCTGAAGGCTCTAAGAAACTTTATTCCCACTGATGTAGCTACAAAAGATGACCTTAAAATGATGATGGAGTTGATAGAAAAACGATTTGAAGCCATCGATAAACGATTTGAGGCTATGGATAAACGATTTGATGATTTGATACATTACACTGACAGAAAGTATGATGTACTTGTGAAGATTATTTTCAGTTTTAATATTCCTATATTGATTGGGATAATTGCGATTCTTGTCAAAGCCTTTATGTGAGGCTGTTTAAAAAAATAAAAATCCCCTAAATCTCCCATCACTAAGGGGGACTTACAGTCAAGCCCTTATGTGAGGATCGATACATTCCTGTGTGATTATAGATTTTCCCTGTGTTTTAAATTCACTTACAGACCTCTTTTTCTATAGAAAGTTGTACGAGGAATTCCTAATTTGCCCCAGGTTTCTTTTTTCCAAGTTTGTCCAAATTTTGCATAAGCACGGTCCATGAGGAGTTGCTCAAAATCTTTGATTGTTAAATTCCTTGAAATGATGTAATCAAGTACAATATCAGGTAGTTCATCCCCATTTATTTCTCCAGTGGTAACGACTTTCTTCTTATGAATGTAGGAGATTGCCTTTATGACATCATCAAGTGTGACAGTATTTCTATCGGTTAAAAGACTTCTTAAGATCAGAATAATTTTGTGTAATGAGCCTACATTTTCTGGGTATTCGAAGTTACTCGTTAGATGCTTCATCGCTGTATCTGTAAACCTTAATTCCGGTGCAAAATGTTCGATCAAAACAGGAATATCCTCTTTCCTTTCTCTCAAAGGTGGTATGTGTACGTGAAAGCCCATTATTCTTCTATAGAGATCCTTTCTAAACCCACCCTGCTCCACCATTTGCTCCACGTCTTTGTTTGTGAGGAATATAAATCTACCCTTGAATTTTATAGGTTTGTGTGATTGCATTCTGTAGAAAATTCTGTCTTCAATTACCTGTAGCAATTCTATCTGCGCTTCAACACTCAGATCTCCAATTTCATTTAAAACGATGGTTCCATCACCTACTGATTCAAGAACACCGGGACTTCCCTCTACCCCTGTAAACGCTCCTTTTTTAATACCAAAGAGCTTTGCGTAAAGGTTTTCACGTGGGTAGGCGCTAATTACAAAATTTATAAATGGGGAACTCTGCCTATTGGAAAGTTTGTGAATGGCTTTTGCAAGAGTGTCCTTTCCAGTCCCTGTTTCTCCGGTGATCAGAATGGGCTCGTCGAGGTCCTTCCATTTGTAAACAAGTCTTAATATTTCAAGCATTTTAGGGGATTCTGTGACAAAGCCTGCATTTTTGAATTCCTCAAATATTCCACTATTTCGGGGAAATGACAAATATGGAAACAATTCTTTGAACTTCTGGATTCCTACAGTGTAATCCTCAGGTATTTCGAGAGGAGTGATATTCAGGTATTTTGCCCTCATGAAAATTTCATGTGTTGCAAATCGTGTAGATAGCACTATTGGAGTATTTTTTAGCAGTTTCCTGACCTGCTCAGCCACCAGGATACCCTCGATTCTTGGATTAGTACCCAGGAATCTGTCCTGCTGATGGGGACCTTTATCAATCCACAGGTCTATTACAACAAGATCCACATCTTTTGCCTTTTTTAGCGAATTTATGAAACCAACCGAATCTGTAAAATGTAGCACCTCCTGCCCGGGGAAGGCTTTCTTTACGAGTTCCACATGGAACCCATCGTCGTCAAGGACATATATCATTTCTTAAACCTCCCTCTTGCCAAAAATCAGTCTTATTATGAACTTTGTCCCTTTCCCTTTTCTTGATATTACAGCAATCTCACCGAATTTGTCTATTATTCTCTTCGCATTTGAAAGTCCTACGCCACGGCTTTTACCCTCTTTACCAAATGAAAATCCCTCATCAAAAATTAGAGGTAAAATCTCATCAGGAATACCTTTACCGTTATCCTCTATTTCGATTTTTAATTCCTGAATGGAAGACCTAACCTTTATCTTAATCTCAGGTGGGGCCTCGGGAGAAAAGTTGTCGAAAGCCTCAACGGCATTTTCTAATATAGCCTGAATTGCTGTCCTGATTTCTGTTATCTCATCCGGGTAGTAAAGGTATGGGAGTTCGGTTTTTATATCAGTTGATATCTTGATTGGAGAATCGCTGATTTCTTTCTGTATTTTTTCTATAACTGGAAGGAGTGCATTGGTTACAACATCTTCTTTCGCCGATTCTGATAGTTCCTTAAAAGAGCTTCTTAATTCTCCTATCGTTTTTATACTTTCCTTGATTCTATTTGCATAGTATTTCTTGCCTATAGGAAATTTTTTGTAAAGTTTTATATATGATCTCAGTCTAAGTAGTGTTGATA
>JALSOD010000111.1 GCA_026986655.1 Caldifarciminota bacterium
ACGTTCACAAACTACGATATTGCCGTTTCCATGATCGGGCTTTTAACCCAGGCGAAAACGGATTTTGAAGCGATTGAGCTTTTTAACGAGGATGCTTTCTTTCGACTGGCCCTTCAGCTAAGGCGAGTTCCCTCAGCTCCCACTCTGCGCCAAAGGTTAGACAAAGCCACAGAAGAATGGGACCAGGTATTTCGCCAGACCGTACTGGAGCTGTTGGCTCACCATACCCATCTGACAGCTTGCTACGAGGATTACATCCCCATTGACATGGATGTTTCTCCCATGGACAATTCGGATACAAAGAAAGAAGGGGTCAGCCTCACCTACAAAAAGTTTGAGGGCTATGCGCCTCTGTTTGTCTATATTGGTCAGGAAGGCTACTGGCTGAATCTGGATTTTCGTCCGGGCAACCGGCATTCCCAATGTGAGGGCACCGTTGAGTTTCTGACGGAGACCTTAGAGAGCTTACACCAGCTTTCGTATCAAAAGTATTTGCTACGAGCCGATTCAGGCCACGACAGTGTGGACAACTACCGGGCCATTGAACAATTCAATGAGAGAAGCCAGGAGGTTCATGTTGATTTTATCGTCAAACACAATCTTCGCCGTGAATCGAAGGAAAGCTGGCTTGAGCTTGCAAAGGCTCAGGGACAGAAAGAGACGCCCAGAGAAGGCAAAACGGTTTACACAGGCCGAATCCTGAAGGACTATCCCGATCTGGAGCATCCGCTCTATCAGGTCTACCAGGTGACGGTGCGAACCAGCAAGTCCAATGGACAGCAGTTGTTGATTCCCGACATTCAGGTGGATGTGTATATCACCAGTCTGGAGATTCCAGAGAAAGATGTCATTGCCCTTTACCACGAACATGCGACCAGTGAACAGTACCACAGTGAGATTAAGTCGGACATGGGACTTGAACGGCTTCCGTCCGGTTACTTTGCGACCAATCAACGGATCATGTTCCTGGCGATGGTCGCGTTTAATCTGTTGCGCATTATGGGGCAGGAGTCCTTGGATTACAAGGGTAACCCCATCAAGACCAGACATCGGATTCGACGCAGACGCCTGCGTTCGGTGATTCAAGATTTGGTTTACCTGGCTGTCCGGCTTATTCGTCACGCCCGGGGGTGGGCATTGGGATTTGGCCGGGTCTCTCCCTTTTACCAGACCTTTGCCCATTTGTACTACCGGTGGGCTGGGTAAGCAGCCTTTGTACCTGATTTTGTCAAGGAACAAAAAAGATAGTCGTTGTTAGCATAATGGCGTCAAAAAACCAAAGGGATTAGTACGCCCTTTAGCCAAAAATTTAGAAGAAATTTCAGGGCAATCCCTGAAATATCAATGATATTTCCCTGACATAACAGAGAGTTTTGCTCAAATTTGAAATTTTAGTTGAAAATTGACCATGAACAATCCGTTTTCATCGCGACATCACGGATTCAGGTTCCAATTTAAAATAGGGAGCCCTAATAGTTCCCCTTACAATCTTTTCTGGCTCCTTAAAATGTGTTAAATCGTGCGAACTAAGTTTCGCAAAAGTTAATGCAAAGGCCGATGAATCTGTCCTTCTACCAGCGCGTCCAGCCCTTTGGATATAATTGGCTGAGGTGGGCGGTACATTTCTCATAAAAATAGATTCCAATTCCCCTACATCTACTCCCAATTCAAATGTTGTCGAACAACTTAAAACATTTACTTTCCCCTGTATAAATTCTGTTTGCAATCTGGCCGCGTATTCACTTTTCAATTGAGCCGTGTGTTCTTTAGCTACCAAAGGTATGGGCTTAATATTTTTATATATGTTTCTATAATGATTATTTTTTAATATTTCCTCAGGCTCACATGGCTGCAATTTGCCTTCACATCCATAGGTGGGACAAACATTTCGTATATTAAATAAGGTTAACCTATGACATTTTGAGCAATAATACCATTGAACCTTTTTATCAATTTCAGAATCCTTTATCTCCCAAAAATTGTATCTTATTTTGTAAACAGTTCCCTCCCCTCTTATATTTGTTGCCTCAAAATAATCTTGCCAGTTACTATTTCCCTCCTTCTTAAATCCAAGACTTATTTCCCAAATTTTTCTTAAAGTATCTCGTATTTTATTTTCATTGATGTCGTTTTTTATTCCTCTTTTTACCAATCGCATCATGTAGTCAACACGACTATTCATTCGATTACTTTTATATGAAGTCCAGCTATAAATTCCTTTTTTTATTGAAGATTCATTCTCACGAAAATAGAACTGCCTATTTCTTGGTTTAAAATATTCATCCGCTGGTGATAGTATTTCCGGCAAAGCCACTGCCCCCTTTGTTCGAAAATTATCCAATAATATTTTAAATAATGTCTTCACCTCTTCCTCATCTAAATTCCACGGATATTCTAATAGTGCCTTTGGCGCTTTCCATTTTGCAGGCATGACAATTGAAAAACCCAAAAGCCCCAATTCCTCAAGATTATTTCCTCTATTTATTGATAGAAATTCATATAATATCCATCTCCAAACTTCTCTATTTTTTTCCTCTCGGCTATATAATTCTATTGTTTTGAATATGTTCAAATTTTCAGCTATTTTTTTGACGTTTTCAGTTAGATCTTGCAAACGCCATTTATTTTCCAGTACATTTTTTCTATTTTCTCTCAATGTTTCTAATATTAATTTCCTTTTTATAATTCGAGCATAAGTTCTGTTTAAATAAGGTGCAAAAAATGCAGCATCTTGCCTGCTATCAGAGAAAATTAATAATTGCCTCCCCTCTCTGCGACTTATTCTTTTTTCTTTATCATCTTCGTCTTTCTCTGTTGACCATTCATTATAATTATTCTTCGCTTTCTCATTGCTTATGTCTATTCTTTTGGGAGGGATATTTTGATAAAGGGTTGTAGCCAGCACACTTGCACTTGCGTCATTTCCAATCAAAAATCGCCTAACGATTCCGCTACTGCTTTGCTTTTTGCAGGCAGGACATCTATATACAATACCTTCTTTTGATTTAACTTTTAATACTCTTATATAATTTACTGGATCACAAGTACACATTTTGAACAATGAATTTTCTCTATCTATAGTCCCGCATGATGTACATAATTTATAAATTTCTCCCATAGTAGCACCATCATCTTTTCCACTTTCAACAAGCTCATCTTCGTCCATTGCCCAACTTAAATCTTCTTTATCCAATACTAAATAGTTGACCCTGAAAAACCCCATAAGATATTAAATATATTGGAAATAAATGGCCAAATGTAGTATATTAAATTGCAAGAAAACAAAAGAAAAGCT
>JALSOD010000112.1 GCA_026986655.1 Caldifarciminota bacterium
ATGGAACCACCGCCCCCAGCACCATGAAATCCGATATGTCTTCCATCGGGCGGCACATCTTTCACCATCTGGAAGAAATAAAACGTTCCCCTGTAGTCATCTTTTTCCACTTTGTAGGCGATCTTTTCGAGCTCAGTGGCAGGTCTTGAAAACTCCCTTGCAATCTCAATACCAAGCTCCGGATGTCTGTAAACAGCATAGTCATCAACAACTATATGACAATCCGCCGCATAAATTTCACCGTCCTTTGTAAGCACAAGAGGGTTAACCTCAACCGACCTCGCATCGTAAAGTTTCATGGCCTTATACAGGCTTGCGAGAACGTTTCCGATTTTCACTATGAGCTTTCCTGTAATACCAGTCTTCTTAGCAAGCTCACGACCGTGGTAGGAATAAAAACCCCTTACTACATCCACGGTGTAACTTGCAACCTTATCTGGATGTTCTCTTGCAATTTCCTCAATTCCCGTTCCACCAAGGGAACTAAAAATTACAACCGGCGATTTATCAGCGTCATTTATAACTATACCTGCGAAGAATTCTCTGTCAATATCGAGCTTTTCCTCAATCAGCAGCTCCTTAACCTCAAACTCTCCAACCTTTTTGCCAAGCAGCTCACCCGCCACTTTCTTAACTTCATCCTCTGTTTCGGCGAACTTCACTCCACCTATACCAGCTCTCCCGGTTGTCCACACCTGTATTTTCACAACCACTGGTTTACCGATTTCCTTAAATGCATCTACTGCCTGATCGATATTTTTGACAACCTTTCCCTCAGGAATTTTTATACCAACTTCTGATAAAATCTTTTTTCCCTGATATTCAAATAACCTGGCCACTTTTCATTCTCCTTCAGCGTTTTTGGAATATTTTCTCGCAATTAGCTCCGTCTGTCAAATCAAACACATTCTGACCTTCCTTAAAAATTTACAACTTGCAAATAAAATAAATTTACACAACCTGGAAAGTCAATCTATGCCCGTCTGATGTAATTTTCACCTTTGAATTTTCCTTCAAGTCACCCGAAATGATCATTCTTGAAAGTTCATTGGCAACCAGACGTTCTATAGTTCTCTTCAGGGGTCGGGCACCGAACTCTTCACTGTACCCTTCCTTTGCGAGAAATTCACGGGCACTCTCATCAACTTCAAGTTCAATATTCTTCTCCGAAAGTGCCTTCCTGACTGTTTGTAGCTCGAGATCAACGATCTCTTTGATCTCATCCATCCCAAGGGGCCTGAAAACCACTATCTCGGTGATCCTATTCAAGAATTCTGGTCTGAAGTATTTCTTGAGTTCAGCCTCCAGAAGCTCCCTTTTCTGCTCCTCGCTGTAATCTCCATTAAGCAGTACATTGGATGCAATATTTGAAGTCATTATGATTATAGTATTTTTGAAATCAACCACATGACCCTGGGCATCAGTCAGGCGGCCGGCATCAAAAATCTGTAACATGATGTTAAAAACATCCGGGTGAGCTTTTTCTATTTCATCAAAAAGTATGACCTGGTATGGCCTCCTTCTTACTGCCTCCGTGAGCTGTCCACCGCGCTCAAATCCAATATAACCGGGAGGTGCACCAATCAAACGGGATACCGCATGTTTTTCCATATACTCGGACATATCAATTCTAAGAATTGCATTTTCATCGTTGAACAAAAACCACGCAAGCTGACGGGCAAGATGGGTTTTACCGACACCAGTGGGACCAAGAAACAAAAATACTCCGATGGGTCTATTTGGGTCTGAAAGGCCTGCTCTTGATCTCCTGACAGCATCTGAGATTACGTGAATGGCTTCATCCTGACCCTTTACTCTCTTTTTCAATTCCTCTTCCATTCTAAGTAGCTTCCTCGCTTCGTCCTCAAGCAAACGGGTAACAGGCACCCCTGACCATTTTGAAACAACCTCAGCAACGTCTTCCTCATCAACCACATCATCTACTCCAGCCTGGCTAATCCATTTGTTTCTTTTCTCTTCGTACTTCTTCATCAATCTGTCTAATTCCTCTTTAATTCTACTTGCATTCTCGATATCGTTGTACTGAGCAGCAAGTCTCCCCTCCTCTGTCAGCTTGTCTATGCGTTTTTTTAACTCTTTCAACTCTTCAGGCATCCCTGAGAGTTTAATCCTCACTGCGGAGCACGCCTCATCGAGCAAATCTATCGCTTTATCAGGCAGTTTCCTGCCCGTTATATAACGATTAGCAAGTTTTGCAGCTGATACAAGGGCATCTTCTGTAATTCTCAACTCATGGTGTTTCTCAAATCTTTCCTTTAGACCCTTGAGAATTTCAATCGTCTCCTCAACAGTAGGTTCTTTTACGAAAACCGGCTGGAATCTTCTCTCAAGAGCTCCATCTTTCTCAATCCTTTCTCTGTATTCATCGAGGGTTGTCGCACCGATAACTCTCAGTTCACCGGATGCGAGTGCAGGCTTTAGCAGGTTAGCCGCATCCACAGCTCCCTCAGCAGCACCGGCACCGACAATCGTATGAAGCTCATCAATGAAAAGTATGGCTCTATCCTGCATCTTTTTGATCTCTTCTATCACAGCCTTAAGTCGGTCTTCAAACTCTCCTCTGAATTTGGATCCAGCAAGCAATGCTCCGATATCAAGCTGTAAAATCCTCCTATCTTTCAACGGATCCGGCACGTTTCCCTCAACTATTCTCTGCGCAAGGCCAAGAACTACTGCTGTTTTCCCAACCCCTGGTTCTCCAATCAATACAGGATTATTCTTGGTCTTTCTCATCAAAATTTGAGCCACACGCTGAATCTCTTCCTCCCGGCCAATCACGGGGTCAAGCTTCCCAAGTTCGGCGAGTTTCGTAATATCAGTTGTATACCTCTCAAGTGCATTGTAACGTTGCTCAGCATCCGGCCCGGTTACACGCTGACTCCCCCTGATTTCATATAGGGCACGGAAAATTTTCTCCTTGTCAACATCAAACTCCTTCAAAATCCTCGCCGACGCACCATCCAAAATTTCAGCAATAGCGAGAAGAATGTGTTCGGCCGCTACGTATTCGTCCTTCAGTGCCTTCGCCTCGTAAAATGCCTGTTCTAACACCCTCTCGGCACGGGGTGTAATGTAAATCTGAGCTGGAGTTCCATAGCTGAATTCAACTGCAGGAACTTTCCTCAGAGCATCGCCAAGACGGTCTTTAACCGCGTAGGGGGAAATTCCCAATTTCTCAAAAATTTTTGGGACAACCCCATCCTCCTGCGAAAGCAACCCATAAAAAATATGCTCGGTGTCAAGCTGATT
>JALSOD010000113.1 GCA_026986655.1 Caldifarciminota bacterium
ATGGAAAAATTGAACTCTACTGCAAAGAAACTTCCAGCGGAATTACCTTCAATCCTGTAGTCTATAGTTATGCCA
Source organism: Caldifarciminota bacterium (assembly GCA_026986655.1). Classification (GTDB taxonomy): domain Bacteria; phylum Hydrothermota; class Hydrothermia; order B15-G9; family WFZT01; genus WFZT01. Next base: position 76 of record JALSOD010000113.1, read on the forward strand.
TTGTTGATTATACTAACATTTTTAGTGACACTAATCTCTCTTTTACCATCTATGTAAATTCCTCCCTCTCTTTTGAGTCTTACCGATCTGTTATGCAGGGTGTACTGGTAAGGCTGATTTACAAAATCTCCGACCTCATGAAATTTGACAGATATCAGTTCATCGATACCGACTTTGCCGGTGATGAAATGATCGAGGAGACTGAGTCTCTCGCTCCAGTCGTAAATTAATGCCTCCATCGCTTGAGAGCTTACAGTTTTTGAAATTTCGTGAATTGAAGGGACTCCTTTATCTTCTTTTTTCTCAACCTTCAGTCCCCTGTGATAGTGTTCAAATCTCCTCATCAGTGTATCCTGAAAATTTAAGGCCTGATTAAGTGATGAGAATTCAGTGATTGCACCACCATAAGAGGGTTTCAGCTGAAGTACCAGCTCCTTTGTCCTTATGTATATTTCGTCTCTTCCATCACAATCAACGTCCATTTCGTCAAAAATCTCTTTTCCCAGCTTTTTCTCTGCTTTCAAGAGATTAGAATAGTTAGCCCTTCTCAGATGAGGAAGGTACAGACCACCAAAAACTCCATGCCAGTAAGCATCATTACACTGTGCACGGTAAAGGTCGATCCTTTCTTCCATACTCATACCGGATTTTTCCATTTCTTTTGAGATAAACGTCATCTTTTTGTGCATACGATTGGCTTCAGAATATTTAATGAGGAAGTTCTGCCAGATTCCCCCTCTGATGAAAATCTTATTCTCCTCAAAAATCCCTTCAGATTTGAGATGATCCACAAATTCAACGAATTGGGCAGCTTTTTCAGGGAAAAGAGACCACTCGCTCATCTCAAAATAAGAAGAGGTCGGGAGATATACCCTCCCGTTGGGTTTTTCCTCTTCCAGAAATTCACTGTAGGTTGAGGTTTTCACATAATCCAGCAAAAGGATTTTTTCAATAAATTTTTTTAGCCATCCTCTTCTATACACCCAGTCGTAGGTGCCTGGCCAAATACCAAATTTTTCACCGTCGTCGAATATTATGGCCACAGATTTCCCATTTTCGTGAAGACGGTGCAAATATTCAACCGTCTCTTCAATAGGTCTAAAGGGGGTTATATAGCGTAATTTTTCGTCGATCGGGAAGATTGCCAGGGTTTCACCCTCAGATTCGGTGAGAAAATAACCGTAAAGATCCGACTTATCGAAACCTGCAGAAAGAAAGTGAAAATCATCCACGAGAACGTACTTTACACCAGATTTTATAAGCGATTTGACGATGCCCGGGTCCCAGACCCTTTCGGTTAGCCAGAGCCCGTTTGGTTTTTTGTGGAATTTTTTAATAATGAATTCTTTGGCATAAAGTATCTGTGCGACTCTGTCGTGTTCGGGGATAGACGCGAGTACAGGCTCGTAGAAACCGCTTATCAGGATTTCAACCTGTCCCTGTGAAACGAGCAAGCCAAGCTTTTCCACATAGTCAGGATGCTTCGTTTCCATCCATTCAAGTAGTGGACCGGTTAGATGGATGGAGAATTTGAAGTCCGGGTAATTTGCAACTGTGTCGAGAAACTTCCTGTAGGATTTTTTATAAGCCTCTTCAAAAATGTAGTCGAAGTTTCCGACTGGCTGATGACAGTGAATACCAAACAGAAATTTTAGCATTTTGGAGTATTATAGGAACACATGACTGTTTTTTCAATTTTGTAATTGAAGTTGTTTGACATTCCCCTTGGTCCTTTTTTGAGAAGAGGAATTTTTAAGCGGTAAACATCCCCCTGACCCCCTTCATACGAAGGGGGATTTTCGCCTCAAAAGGTCCCCCCTTTGTAAAAAGGGGATACAGGTAGATTTTTTCGTCTATATTTCTCTTGCACTCTTATTTTGAAATTAATATGACGCAAGGATTAACTACCTGGAATATTCAGGAAAAGAAGAAACTCTTTAAAGTCTGATATTGATGGAACTCAGTAAAGGATTGATTTTAAAGAAGAAAATCCCCATCCAACCGCCAGTTTTTTACTAAAATTCGGTGTATATTTGCTCGTCGTAAATAGTTTCTAACTTTAGCTTGTGCCGTGCCTCTTCATTTGCTAAAAATTCAAAAATCTGTTTCATCTCCTCGGATTCCACAAGTTCCTTGATAGTATCGTAAAATTCAAATGCTGCCTTTTCTCTCTTTATCGCAAGAATGAGAGCGTCCTGGAAGTCCATTTCCGAATCGGGTCTGATATCAACGAGGTAGTCACCGATCTTCAGATCAATGACCTTTTTATTTGCCGATTCAGGAAGCTTCAATTTTTTCCCTTCTTTAATTTCCTGAATTTTCTTCTTGTGCTTCAGCTCTTCGTTAGCGAAACCCGCGAATATCTTTTTCATTTGTGGACGCTCCAGTTTTTCTTCCCAGTATTTGTAGAAGTTGTAGGAATCTTCCTCAACCTTAATCGCAAAATTCAAGATGTCGTCTACACTTTTAAATCCTTCCTCCGGAACGGCAGGAATTTCTGATAGATCCTCAAGTCCCTGTAAATAAAGATTAACTTCTCTTTCTGTAATCTCTTTCATGGGTTTCCCATGACAGATTAAATCTCCCTCACCTTCTTTAATAATTTCCACAATTTTTCCACAAACTTCACATCTGTAATATTTACTCATGGTCTCCTCCTTTCACGGGCCAACGTGAATCATGCCCCAATCTATATCTGAATCTTCTGTTTTTTCCACTTCTTCCTTTTCCTCTTCTAAAATTTTATAATGCTTCATCTCCATATCCGATAACTTAATAAGCATGTTCTTGACCCCGCGGTTATCGTCAAACCTTTTTGCAAGTTCTTTATAAAATTCATGTGCTGCCATTTCAGCTTCCATAGCCTGCTCAAGTATTTCACTCAATTTTACAAGTTCGTGTTCTATATGTATTGATGGTAGGGGGACGGGGGTTTTATCTGGAGGTTTTATTTCTCGCTCAGGGAAAATGTCTTTATAGGCTTTAATCAGGAAATCCTCATGTTTCTTCTCTTCTCCTGCCAAAAATTCTAAATGATCTTTCAAGGCAGCATTTTTAACCTGCTGGGCAAGTCCTGAATATATCTTGAATGCCTCTATCTCGCTCTTGATAGCAGTAAGTAAAAGCTCTTCAAGTGTAAATTGGGTTAAGTCCATCTCTAACCTCCTTATTTTCAAACAATCCTTACC
>JALSOD010000114.1 GCA_026986655.1 Caldifarciminota bacterium
CCTTGTTCAATAAAGAAACGCCTTATCCCCTCAAAAATCTCAGACATTTTAGAAATTCCTCCTGACTTTTCATATTGAGTCTCCTACAATCTGTATTGTAAGGGGTTGAGGATTAATTTCGCAAATGGTTGTTCAATATGTGTCAATTGCCTTTAGAAAACGGAGTTTAAAAATCTTCTTATATCAGAAAAATTTAATTCAGAATTACTTGCGATAAGACCAGAGACTTTGTAACGAATTGAAGAAAAACGTTAAAATTTACTCACATCGATTTTCAACATATTGGGAATCATCTCGAAATGTTGTCTTACAATCCTTCTCCTGTAAACTTTTTTAGCTCTTCGAGATTGTCTAAAAGATGGACTTCTTCGTACTGGTTGAGTTCCTTTAATACCCATTTTGCGAGTAAAGCTTTGCGAACTCGATTCCATTCCTCGAGTAACTCTGGGTAAAAGCCTAAAACTCTCCTCACCTGCCTTATTGGATTTTTCCTCTGTAGGGCACTGCTCAGTCTCTTTCTTACTTTCTCGTCTTCAAGACTTTCAATGAATCTTTCCATTTCTTCCAGAATCAAAGTCTCCGGAATCCCCTGAATCCCAACTATGTGCTCCACATTGACATATTCCTCTTCTTCCGGTCTGAAGGATGAAAGGACCGTAAATCCACCGGTTTTCAAATTAAGCAAAATTATTTTTGTAAATCTGTCCTCTACAAACTCAAGAAGAAGTTCCCAATCAACAATCGGCATATCTCATTACCTCCAATTGGTCTCTAAGTTTACTCGTTTACCCACCAGCACACAACCCCTCAAACCAGGAAGAGGAATTTAACCATCCTCAGGTGTAAAATATTATCATGCAAATGATACAAGTTCTGGTATCAGTTCTACTTTTGTTAAATCCTAATGGTGCAATGCAAGGGGATCTGATGGATTCCCTCTTGAGCATAGTTCATCAATCAAAGTATGATCTTGGTTATCGCCCGAAATCTTACTGGCTCCGTTATCCAAATCCAGCATTAATACCTTATAAAATCCCCGCCTTTGATGACCTGTTTGCCAATCCCCTCATGATTTACGAATACACAAGAACAATGGGGAATGTTGTCACAGATTATTTAGGTGATTCTCTTTTCAATTCAAACGATTTCATTCTCCACAGACTGGTCTATTTCCTCGGAGTAGACAGAAAGATTACAGGCTTTAGAAATTATTCTACCAATTTAAATCCGAGAATTTGCAAAGACAGGCCGCTCTGGGACGCATTAAGGAGATTAAGGGAAATCACCGGTGTGGGCATGAATTCGCTAGTCTTTGGAGGACAATATGGCTCTGACTCCATTCCTGGTCTTGAGGAAATTCCACATAAATTTCGAATACCACTGGCAAAATTGATTCTGAACGTGGTCGATGCCTACAAGTGGTGGAAAATAGCAACAAGGAATTTAAACACCGGCGCAGCTGCCCAACTCATAAAAATTGATCCATCACTACTTGGTCAGGACAATGAATTTCATCCAGAATTTGATGACGTGTACTCCTCAATCGACGAGCATTCTCTCTACTATTCAGCTATGAAACTGGCCGATGCGTCTTTTAAATGTGCCCTTGCCCTCGATTCCATAATCGGATCAAATAAGGTTCCTGATTTTGTCTTTAGATGGAATTCTCCCATTGGTGAAATAGTAATTGCTGGTGGTGGTAATGATACCTTCAGATTTCAAACTTCTCCTTTGATTTATGTGAATTTAACAGGAAATGATGTTGTTTATGGCCCGTTGGGAGCGGGAATTTACCCACAGGGCATCTCAGTGTCTCTTGACATCAGAGGCAACGATAAATATTTTGCAGATTCATCAATATCACAGGGGGCCGGATTTGTGGGAAATGGTGTTCTAATAGATTGGCAAGGCAATGACGAATACTGGGGTGGAAACGGTGTTCAGGGTGTCGGAATCATTGGTCTTGGATTAATTTTTGACAATAAAGGTGATGACTTTTACCATGCCGCACTCGCCGCTCAGGGTGAGGGAGCGAATGGGATTGGCATGCTTGTTGATAGAAGGGGAAAGGATAATTACTACCTTTATGGTCTGGGTCAGGGTGCCGGACTCGCTGGAGGAATCGGCATTCTTGCAGACAGATACGGGAATGACTCCTACACGGCAGAACCGTATTCAGGTGTGGTTGATCTCGGTGATTATCATTCAAAATTTAAAATCAACGCCAATGCCGCTCAAGGGTATGGGGGTGGCAGACGTGCCGACGGTTCAGATGGTCATAGCTATGCCGGCGGGCTTGGTGCTCTTCTCGACGCATCTGGTAACGACGTCTACGTCTCTGGCAACTGGACACTCGGGATTGGATACTGGTACGGGATCGGTCTTCTATGGGATGGTGCTGGGGATGACTTATACAGATCGTGCTATTTCACGCAAGGATCTGGAGCACATTACGCCATTGGAGCACTTATAGATGAGGCAGGAAATGATAGACACGAGCTCTTCGAGACGGCCGGTGCCGCCCTTGGCTTCGGATGGGATTTTGTCGACGCACTCCTCTTTGACAGGAGTGGTGATGATTTCTACAGTGCGAAAATAATCTCTATGGGTGTAGCAGAAATTCGTTCCAACGCCTACTTCATCGATCTTTCCGGAAACGACAAATACATCATGAACGAGAAAACTTTAAAATTTGGATCTGCTGATTTCAGGAAATCCTACAAAGTCCCCAATAGATACAGTCCATTTGCCTATCACGCTAATGAATTTGGAATTTTCATAGATGGCGGTGGAAAGGATAAATACATGCTCAGAGATAAAGATGGTGGGCTTAAAAAGTCAAAAATTCATAAGAACAGCTCTATCTGGCTTCAGCCCGATTCAACTTCCGCAAAATTTGGATATAAAAATTACGGTGTAGGAGCGGATTTCGAAAAGGGATTTGTAAGGGAATTTAAGGAATTTTAGACACTCTCTTATCAACTTTAAGAACAGAGACAAAAATTGCCGAGGGGTTACCCGTCCCTCCCAACAAAGTTGGAAGGGGAGTTTAGACTGACATCTACAATCCATCAAATTGCCACTTGTGAAAATTACTTCTGCGGTGGTATTATTTCACCTTTATGAAACTCAGTAAGGTTTTAAAATTTGTCGAGCAAATCGACAAGATAGATTCAATCTGGCCGGTTAGCTTCAAAAGCATCGTTTTGATGCATATTGCAAGAAAAATCGGTACCTTCGTTTTCAGAGGCGACCCCTATG
>JALSOD010000115.1 GCA_026986655.1 Caldifarciminota bacterium
ATGGGCAATGAGGGAAGAAAACGATGAAAGTTCCTGAAATCTCTTCTTTTCAGCCTCTTCTTCCCTTATTCTTGCCTCCATTCTAACAATTCTCTCATGGAATTTCAGTATTCCGATGAGAGCTATGAGGAAGATGAGAGTGGAAAATAATACAAGTGTTAAACCGGTCTTCTTCTGCTTTTTAAGGATTACATCAAGAAATTTCAGGGAGTATCCACCAACAAGAGATGAGTTTTCTCCAAGATTAACATTAAATTCGAGGATATCGTGGTCAATTGTTTTTACGATTCTCAGAGAATCACTTATCCCTGGTTCCACAGGGAGAAAATAGTCATATTTTGATTGCCAGTAAACCACACTGTCGCCGATCACATAAGCAAGATAGTCAAATTCACCTTCATTTGTAAGCTTATCAATGACTCTCGAGATATCGTCCAGTTTCATATCCCTATGACACGAAAATACTGTAAAGGTCTGCTTTATCCCCGAGATGTAGTTTCTTGCGATTTTTAGATAAGCATTCCTCGTAGATGTGTAATTTCTGATGAAAATCAGACCCACAAGGGAGATAAAAAGGATATAAACAAAGAATATCAGAAGGCCAAATCGTTTAGCCATTATCGTCTGCCGCGGTGTCTCCTCCTCAATTTGTATCCATGTCCTCGCCAGACAGGAAAGCCATTCTTGTCTCGAAGAACCAGCTTTTTCTTCAGACTCTTATCGTTGATTTTACCAGCGATTATTATGTTTTTGTGGATACTACCGTAAATTTCCACTGTGTCTCCGGTACGGGGAAGCCACGGCATTCCAAATCGTGGACCGAGGAGCACCTCAAAAGTATCCTCTTTTTCTGTAACAATGTCCATACTGATCGGCCATGCTGTGTCGTGTACAGCAATAACCACCCCTCCTATAGTCTTCAAACTTTTAAGGTTATAGTACAACCTTTGTCCCCCCGGTTGGGCAAATAATGTGAAAGTCAACAGTAAACTAAGGATCATTTTTTCATCTCCTCCCATATTTCGTATGGGGTTTTCCCTATTTTATCTGAAAACTCACGCAAAGTCATGTTTGTATCCATCTTTACTCCATACTTTGAAAACAGGTGTTTGATCTCCTCCTCACTTACATCCTGCTTTTTAATCAACTCCCCAAAAGTCATTCTGCCAAGTCCCATTATCTGCTTGCCGGGGAATCTTTCCTTCAAGAGATCATAAATGTGCTCTGGAGAAGTTGAATTTTTTTCTGCTATATTTTTTAGCTTTTCGTCAACACTTTCTACCTTAATTCCTCGATTATTCAGATATTTGAGAGCAATTTCCGGATCACCCTTAAGATCCTCAACCACCTTCTTCAGAGAATAGAGTTCCATGTGAGGTATTGGTGGAGACTGGAGTTTCTTTTCCCATGAATTCTTTAAGTAGTCCCCGATATCCATTACTGTTTTGAATGGGGGAACATTCACAGCAGAGCCTATGACAATTATCAGAGTGAGGACGGTCGCGGTAGCAAGTTCTCTTTTTAAATAAAATGCATGCTTTGCCTTCCTGTACATATAGCTGTATAGAGATTTCCAGTTGTAGAAAATGTGGAAAATAGCGAATACCAGGAAAGCGTATCCAAGGTTCGTATGCAATGATTCCCATTGGGTTTTTGTCAACCCCAGAAGTGTCCAGTTTTTCCAGTGGGCAACTCTACCTGGCGGCACTATGTACAGGATGATTCCTGAAAAAATGAGACCGACAAATGAGAGTGCCATTAGAAACGCTACGAATCCACGGGAGTGCCATTTCTTTTCTTTTCTATTACCTGCTGTCATTTTTAGAACCTCCTGTGTGGAGCGCCTGCCATTGAAATTTTGTAATTTCCAGAATTTCCATCACCCGACTATAGCTATCCTTGTGGAGGGTGCAATGAATAGGGCAATACCTGAGGTAACAATAATGATGAACAAGACCATTTCGCAGCAAGAGATAAATCTCCGAAAGTTGAGTTGCATCATGTTAATATTAGGCTTATTTTTCATGTTTTTCCCACCCTTTCACATGTGTTAGTCATTCTCTTTTTCAGTGAGTTGGGGTTTAATTGTTAGGGGGCGTGCCCCTGCGGGGCACGCCCCCTTATTCCATCCTCTATTCGGCTCTGCCGCGATATCTGAATCTTCTCCTTCCGTTTGACCCGGAAATAATCTCGTCAAACCTCTCCTGCGAAATGTATTGAGGAGAGTATGTGCCACCATTTCTCACAATCTGTCTATAGAATGCCCTCATGTGGTTCTCTGAGCCATGAACAAGATGCGTGTAAACCCTGATCACATCAGAGTTCACAGCGATGTTTGCAAGGGCTTCGTCCAGATCGTAAATATCAAGGTCTTCGATGGTTGCCCCTACCACAAGAGCATCAAGTAACGACCTGCTACCCTGATCAACAAGTGTCTGGTAAAGGTTCGTTAAATTTGGATCCTGAAAGAATCCAATTGAATCATTTGTAATAGGATCAGGGATCCCGTATCTGTCGAGTAATGTTTTAACTGCGTTTGTGTGCCTCTGCTCGCTTGATGCGATGTTATTAAATATTCTTGCTCCCCATCTCTGGTAAAGAGATAGATACACATCTCTTGCGAGCTTCTCCTCCTGCCTCATGTGTATGAGGCTCTGAACCTCATCCTGGGTCAAATCAGTTGTTGTGGATAGAACTGCGGTAGTCTGTGCCACCGGATCAGCCACAGATACTTCTGATGTTTTATCACAGGCTGCAAATGCAAGTATGGAACCTGCTATTATAGTTAGTGCTAACAACCTTCTCATGTTAACGACCTCCTTTTAAATTTTTATTTTTCTTGATTTTTAATTGTGGGTGTGGCGGCCTTAAAAAGGCCGCCACACATTCGCTTTACCAATATCTTGGGGCCCCTCCAGAACATCGCACATTTTCGTGGACCGTATGCCCACCTCAATGTGTACATCCTTCTTGCAGTGAGATTCCGGACAAAACTTACAAGTTTCCTGAACTGGCATACTGAAATGAAATTCCCTGGAGTTCAACTCTGTCTCCGATACCAAATCTGTATCCCGAAAGACCATGAAGGTGGTATCCATGCGTAAACAATTCTTCCTGGAGCAGTTCTTACCGCAATTCTCATATATTTACAGCAGGCCCAGGGGTTAGGCGCGACATACTCGATTTTCTCTACCACACCCGTTACCGTCATCTGAGTTGTGTCCTGTGCCATCAAAGCTCCAGAGAACAGCCCAAGACCTATTATGGCAAAGAGCACTGTTCTCTTCATGGTCTTATCCTCCTTCGTTTTTAAATATCATTTTTGTCACTTTACCTTACTGCAATTTATCTGCCATAAAACAAAACCATAGATTTGATGTGATTTTTGTGAAATTTTTATGGCAGGCTCCTGTGATTGGTCATACAAAAATTGTCGATTGAAAAGGTCCACACTGTTACTAATTCGACAATTTTGTCGAATACAGGAATTTAAATTTTGCAGATGGATTTTATTGCTTTGATATGGTAGCAACAATCAAGATCAAAAGGTATGGAAAGTATAGTAAATTCATGCGAAACTCTTAGTAATCCTGGAGACTGTAAAAGCTGGATATAATGTCCCGATCCATGAAGAAACCCTATAGTACCCTGGTTGGTATTGACTATAAAGAAGGTGATCTTAAATGTGTTTTTCAGTTATTGATCATCTTCTAAAGTGTATGGTCAGCTTGGTCTTTCTTTTATTCCGAATCTCTTCATCCTGTATCGAAGCACCCTCTCTGAAATGCCAAGTTCTTTTGCTGCTCTTGTTTTTACCCAGTTATTTTTCTTCAGGGCCTCAAGGATCAGGCTTTTCTCAACAAGCTTGAGTCTTTCGGGCAAGGATAGATTTTTATTGCTTTCATGCTGTAATTCCCTCGATAAGAGATGAACAGGCAGGTCATCGGTTGTTATTAAGTCACCCTGAGACATCACAACTGACCTTTCGACAATATTCTCTAATTCTCTCACATTACCTGGATAATCGTACCTAATAAGCACCTCGTACGCCTCTCTCGTAAATCCGTGAATTTTTTTCCCCTCTTTTTGACTGAATTTTTTAAGAAAGTAATCGAGGAGATATGGAATATCCTCTCTCCGTTCCCTCAATGGTTTAATATGAATGTGGATGACATTCAATCTGTAGTAAAGGTCTTCTCTGAAATTTCCCCTTTTAGTCTCTTCTTCGAGATCTTTATTGGTGGCTGCTATGACCCTGATATCCACTTTGACTGATTTGGATGAGCCCACGGGGAAAAATTCACCCTCCTGTAAAACCCTCAGTAGCTTGGGCTGAAGATTTAGAGGAAGTTCACCAATTTCATCAAGGAAAATGGTGCCGCCATCTGCCATCTGAAAATATCCCTTTCTATCCCTGACCGCATCGGTAAATGCCCCTTTTACATGGCCAAAGAGTTCAGATTCTATTAAAGTTTCCGGAATGGCTGCAACATTCACCGGTATGAAGGGTTTGTCTTTTCTGGGTGAATAACGATGGATAAATCTCGCTACGAGCTCTTTACCGGTCCCCGTTTCTCCAGTAATCAACACAGAGGCACGGGATTTTGCAACCTTAAGAGCCGTGGCAAGAACCTTCTTCATTTCGTATGATTCAGCCACGATCCCCTCAACATCAGGATAGATAAGTTCTTTCTCCTCCTTGAGGAGCTCGATTTCTCTCACGAGATTCAGATGTTTTATTGCACGGGAAATGATGATAAGTAACTCATCAAGATTTATCGGTTTCACCAGATAGTGAAATGCACCTGTTTTCATCGCCTCGATGACAATATCAACATCAGAGTAAGCAGTAGTCATTATGACCGGTATTTCGGGATTAATCTCCCGGAATTTCTTTAACAGGTCAATACCCGAGGTGTCTGGCAATTTGATATCGAGGAGGATAGTATCAAAAATCCCGGATTCGAATTTCTTCAATGCTTCCTCACCAGATCCTGCTCCTTCAGTTTCGTAACCCTTGCTCTCAAGAAATTCTTGAAGAATCTCTCTTTGATTTCTCTCGTCCTCTACTATTAAAATCGCTGCCATTTTCAGACCTCTTCTGGGAACATATCGCTTATGAATATAAATTGAATCGCAAATTCATACAAGCTCTCGTGAAAATTGGAGGATTTGACGGTAAGAAAATCTCATAACTTACGGAAATTTGGACCATTATTTCGTAATTGAGACACTTTCTCAACAAGTGAGAATAAGGTTGTAAATGTTGAAAATTCAAGTATGACGAGACTTTCAGTTGTTGAAAATACCGCTTAGTGTTATTAGAATGGGGACATCCATTTGAAAGGAGGCATATAATGAAGAGGTTTTTTGTACTACTGATTGGCACTATCTCACTCTTGAGTGCAGCCAATCAGGTGGCACCTGACTTCACTCTCAAAGACCTGAAAGGGAAGACATATACATTGAGTAACCTGTGGTCAGAAAAGCCGGTTGTGATAGATTTCTGGGCAATATGGTGTCACTCATGTGGTCGAGCATTGAAAGAGCTTGAGGAACTGTGGGATGAAGCCGGTGACAGTAGCTTTTACCTGATCTCTATTGATGTAGACAACCCTTCTAAAATTTCACGTGTAAAAAGTCTTGTAAAATCAAGAGGGTGGAAGTTTCCCGTCTTACTGGATTCACAGAAAAAGGTTAAATTAATGTATAAGGTTATGGCCCTGCCAACTCTCTACGTAGTAGATACTACAGGCCATATCGTCTATTTTAGAGTTGGCTATAAGCCTAATGAAAAGAAGGATGTTAAAAAAATATTGCTGAAATTAGGGGTTAAATTTAAGGGAGGTGTAAAGTAATGAAGAAAGCTTTTGTAATAGCAATGATACTGACGATACCATTTTCTCTTTACAGTGTTCAGAGAAAAGTCCTCGGTGAGCTTATGACAAATACTTCATGTGGAGGGTGTGCCTCTGCAAACGAGGCACTTGATAATGTAATGCTGCAGTTTCCAGATCAATTAGTCGTTATTAGATATCACGCGTGGTGGCCGTCCAGCAGTGATCCATTCTATACAGCTAATCCAGGTGAAAACAGAGCAAGAATCAATTTTTATGGTGCTGACTATACACCCCATTTGTGGATAGACGGTCATGTTGATGGCGGATACAATCCTGGTCCCTGGGTTTCTTATATTCAGGGTGAGCTAAATATCCCTACATCAATAGCCATAGACATGCAGGTTCAGTATGATTCTACAAAGAATACGGGTGTTATTTATGTCACAATTTCGAACGAGTCGGATTCTACACACGATAGCCTACACCTTTACTATGTGATAACCGAGTCCAATATTTACTATCCGGCTCCCAACGGCTCTACTATACATAATCAGGTCATGCGGGACATGATCCCTGATGCCAATGGAATTCCCATAAATGTTCCACCTCATCAAAGTATTAGTGATACCCAGGATTTCACAATTGATCCTCGCTGGGATGAGACAAATTGTCAGGTAGTGGTTTTTGTTCAGAGTCACACCAACAAGCACGTTTATCAGGCAGATGCCAAATGGTTGTTTACATATCCCGAGTTGGAATATACTCGTTACCGGGTAGATGATTCGGCAGGGGGTAACGGCGATAATGTACCACAGCCAGGAGAGAGTGTAAATCTATACATTAGTGTAAAAAATACCGGAAGAATAACAGCGCCAGCGTTTACTGCAACTTTGGCCTCTTCGAGTCAATATATTAACGTTGTAACTTCTTCTGTTTCCTATGATTCTCTTTGTGTTTATAGTGAGGAAGAAAGCGCAACGCCGTTTGTTCTCCAGATTGCCCCTAACACTCCTGATGGATATTTAACATGGTTAACGTTTACTATAACTGCTGGAACAGATACATTTACCGATTCTATACCATTTATGGTAACAACTCGTCCCGGATTTTCGGATGATATGGAACACGGTGACACTCTCTGGACTCACGGGGGAACACACGACAACTGGCACCTGACAACGATACGTTCTCATTCACCAGACCACAGCTGGTATAACGGATACGAAACAACCCATCAATACGCAAACAATACGGATGCATACCTTGAGAGTCCCTGGGTTGTGGTTCCTTCAAATGCTACTCTTTCCTATTTTTACTTCTTGATGGCAGAAAGAGGTTACGATTTCGCATACCTTGAGATATTCAACGGCAAAAGCTGGAAGAAAGTTAAATCATATACTGGGACATATATTTGGAGCATGGATAGTGTTAGCCTTGAAAACGTGGCTGGTATGGCAATAAAGTTCCGCTTCCACTTTGAGAGTGACGCAAGCGTCACACGAGAGGGATGGTATATAGACGATGTTAGACTTGGACCTGCAACATCGATAAATGAGAATGTTTCCCCCATATCGAAAATCGGGCAGATTAAACTGCTAAGAGTCACCAGAAAGTCAGTCAGTTTACTGGTAAATTCGGATCGTAGTGGAAGGCTTCAATTCAAAATTTACAACCCTGCAGGGAGACTTGAGATGGAGCTTAACAGACAGGTTGTAAAAGGCAATAACGTAGTTGAAATCCCTATCTACAATCTGAAATCCGGCGTTCACTTTGTATGGACAAACAAAAAGGTTGTTAAATTTTCATTGGTGAGATGAAAAAGATAATTCTGGTTCTCACAATTCTTCTTTTCGTAAGTGGCTGCATTAAGAGGAGTAGCTTATTCCCTCCATCCAACGGGGGTAGAGGGACTGCTCCTGTTTTAATAGAACTCTTCTCCAACGATATGTGCACTCACTGTCCAGAAGCGGAGGAAATTATTGATTCACTCATGAGTACAGATACGAATCTTTATCTCATCACTTATCACATAGGGACACCAGACCACAATGATCCATTCTACGTTGCTGACTCATCAGAGATAAATGCACGTATAACCTATTACTATGGGAACCCATATCCCGGAACCCCTTACGTTGTTATAAACGGCATTTATTCATACACAGGTACACTTGGAGCACCAGTCTGGGGTGAAAAGATCGATGAGTTGCACAATAGAGATTATTCTACTGTTTTAAATGTTTCTGGCTCTTATAATCCATCTCTACGCTCAGGAGTTCTAAAGGTCAGCCTATCAAGTACACCTGCAGGAAATTACAAGGTGAGGGTTGCAATGGTTGAATCTGACGTGCGATACAACGCTCCAAATGGGGATTCAGTTTACAACTATCTTTTGAGAAAAATGATAGGCGGTGCAGATGGTCTCTCCGGTGACACAACCTCGTTCAACTTCACAATCTCGCCAACAGTGAATGACACTAATATAGACTTCATTGTTTTTCTTCAGAACGATGATTCAAAGGAAATATTGGATGCAGTAAAAATCTCTCTTATGGATCTTGAGCAGAATACAAATGCCACACCACTTGAGCTTGCAACTTCTGACACAAACCTTGTAGTTCCCCCAAAGACGTTGATAGCTACTCGGATTTATCTTACAAATAATCAGTCTGAAGTTGACTCTTTCAGGCTGGTGGTTGTGAGGGATTCACTTGATTCTCTCCTGTGGACATTAAGCCTCTGCGGTCAGGTTTGCCTACCAACTCTTGAGACAGTTGACACTGTTGAAGCAGGAGTTACAGACAGCACCTACCAGGTTGAATTTCTACATTCTTTATCAACAGATCCATCTGGAATTGTCTGGATAAAGGCCTGGTCATTGACAGACACAACTATAAGAGACTCTTTAAGATTAAATGTGGAGGCAGCAAAATGAATGTACTTTTGACAATGATTTTTGCTTTGAATTTATCACTCACAAGTGGAATTGAGACCCGCTTCTATAAAAACGATGGTGTGAGAATCATTGAAGAAACTGATCTCAACGCATGGATCGGTAATTTTGCATTTGGATTGAATTATTCATTATTTCATCCTGAGACAAGTATGGCTTTCCAGAGCAGATTGGGAATTCTAAAAGGCTTCATAGAGACTCATAACGACAACGTATTGCTACGGGTCGGTACTGCCTACACCACATTTGGCCGTGGACTCTTACTTTATACTGCCAAAGACGATGTTCTGAAGATGGACAGATTTGTAAACGGCTTATATTTAGAGGTTTCTAAAGGTGTCACCTTGATTAAAGCAATTGGCGGAATTTCGAAGGTTTACATTGATCACAAACTACAGGAAGATTCTACAAGTCTCCTGATTGGGGCTGATATGACCCTGAACGTGATAGAAGGTGTCCAGCTTGGCGGTTCTATACTCGATTCGAGAGATGTAAAAGGATTTAACACAAACTATTACTCTGTCAGGTCCGATATCGGAAGCGGAAATTTTGCATTCTACTTCGAATTTGGAGCAAGGACAGGATACAACAAAACCATTCTGGCTGAAAAGAACGGTTATGCAGATTACCTCTCTGTTTCCTACTCAACTGAGAGTTTTGGAGCAGTGGCCGAATTTAGAGACTACTGGCTCTTCGGAGAGGAGTATGGAATTCCCCCTACTTTAAACAAATCTGGCATATACCTGAATGACGCCATGGATGAGAGGGCGCTTGCGCTCACTCTTAATTTTGCTCCCTCAGATTTTTACACAGTGAATCTGAATCTATCAAGACTGTACTCAACCGGATATTTTGGACCAAAGAGTGAGTTAAATGAGGTGAATTTCCAGAATCAGTTACAGGGAGAATCCCGCTTTGCTGAGTTTGATCTGAATTATCTCAAAATTACAGGTGGGAATGTTGCAATCGGAGTTGGCAATAGGGAGGAAATTGATCCACAGATAGATTTTGGCTTTAGAACTGCAGGTCTGGAGTGGGAACTCTATTTTAGCAACAGGAAAAGGGATGATGACGGTGTGAAATACACCGACAGAGATGTGGCCCTTACACTCGGATTTCTTGAAAATTATGATGTTACGTTTACCCTCCAGGATAGAAGCGGTGATCTTACGAATAGATGGTCGAATGTTGAGTTTAAGGGACAAATATTCGATAATTTTAGCCTGATTTTAACGGTGGGGTCCATGAGAGGCGACTTCATCTGTTCGGGTGGAATCTGTCGTTATGAACCTGAATTTGACGGAGTTATTGTAAAGGCAGTGATAGTGTTCTAAAAATGGATGTGAAGCGAGAAGAAAGAAAAAGGCGAACAGCGTTTTGGATCTCTTTTTTCCTTCCAGGATTTGGCCAGCTTTATAGGGGAAGAGTCGGATCTGGCCTTTTCTTCATTCTGGTCACTTATCCCTCCATCTACTTTTTCACAAAAGTTTATAAAGGAGTAAGCCCGGCAATTATCTCTCTCATCATTGGATATTTTACACTCTGGTTTTTGAATATCCTCGATGCAATCAAAGGACCTGTTTATCAGAAACCACCATGTAGACGTTCTTGCCCGGCGGATATTGACGTTGCGGGTTATATCGAACTCATTAGTGAGGGTAAATTCGATGATGCGCTTTATCTAATTTCTAAAAAGGCTCCTTTCCCTGGTGTCCTGGGCTACCTTTGTCCTGCACCTTGTGAGAAGGTGTGTTCTCGCAGGAGATACGACACCCCTATTCACATCAAGCATTTGAAACGTGCAGCCTTTACTTACGGAAACCTAAAATTTAATCCACCTGCAAAGGAAAGAAAGAAGAAGATCGCAATAATTGGGGGGGGTCCTGCGGGACTTTCTGCAGCTCATTATCTAAGACAGGAAGGATTTAAAGTGGTCGTCTATGAGCGTGAAAATGAGCCGGGTGGTATGATGAGATACGGTGTCCCCGATTATCGGCTGCCAAAAGAGATTACACAAAAGGAAATTCAGCGTCTGATAGATGAAGGTGTGAAATTCAGAGCTGGAGCAGAATTTGGTAAAGATTTCGACTTGGAGAGTCTCTCAAAGGAGTATGACGCAGTTATTTTTGCCATCGGGGAATACTCATCACGGAGACTGGGCGTGGAGGGAGAAGATTTACCAGGTGTCTATACAAGCCTTGAATTTCTATTTCAGGTGAACAGGGGAGAGAACATATCTGTCGGGCAAGAGGTTATTGTGATAGGTGGAGGAGATGTTGCAATAGATTCGGCGCGTGTATCACTGAGACTGGGAGCGAAGAATGTGAAAATCATTTCCCTCGAAAAAACGGACCTGACATCCCCTGAGCGGTTACCAGCAGACGATAAGGAAATTACTGAAGCAAAGGAAGAGGGAATTGAATTTCACGGTGAGCTTGGAATCAAGAAAATTACAATGAAAGAAGGCAAGTTTAAAGTTTTCACACGAAAGTGCGTCGCCGTATTCGATGAAAGTGGCAGATTCTCCCCGAAGTTTGACGATAGCGTTGAAACCCCAACTTTTTCTGGAGACACGGTGATTGTTGCCATCGGGCAGGGAGCAGAGAAAGAGTTATTGAAAGATCTTCGAGGGAACAATATCTATGTCATTCATGGTGCCCCACTTGTTGTCGAGGCGATTGCCCGTGGCCGAGAGATAGCCAAAAGGATAACGAAGAGCTTTGATGGACCTCTAAGGTCGTTTATCAAGTGGCTTTTTGAATTTGAGATTCAGGTTAAACCCCGGAGACTTTACAGGCATCCGGAGAAGTTCTCTCCTGTAAAAATAGATCAGGAAAAGCCGGAGAAAAGGATAAAAAGCTTTATTGTTGTGGATAAGGAATATTCACAGGAGGAGGCAAGGCTTGAGGCGTCCCGTTGCCTCCAGTGTCCATTCAGGTATAAGGTGTAAGGGGCAGTTATGTTCTAATCCATAAGACAGGAGGGATTGCTATTTATGAGCGGAAAACATCCCTGCCTCCTTTAAAGAAAAGGAGATCTGAGTTTTTAACACGGTGACTGTCTTTCTTCATCTAAAAATTTTTGAAGGTTATTATTAATTGGATTTGGTATTGGATAAAAACGTCAATCTGACTGTTTGAGAAAATTTTCTTTCTCCTTTTGAAGTCTTTCTGCGATTTTCCTCGCAGTCGGAGTAGCAGCAACTCCACCAAGAGCTGTCTCTCTAAACTCCATAGGTAACCTCTTTCCTACTTTACCCATAGCATCAATAACCTCATCAGCAGGGATAACACTTTCAATACCAGCAAGTGCAAGATCAGCGGAGAGATATGCGAGGCTTGCTGCCATGGCATTTCGTTTTATACAGGGTACTTCTACGAGGCCGGCAACAGGATCACAGATTAGGCCCATGATATTTTTAAGAGCTATAGCTACGGCATGGTCGATCATTTTAGGCTGACCGTTTTCGAGATGTACGAGGGCGGCGGCCGCCATGGCGGCCGCCGCTCCGCACTCCGCCTGACAGCCACCTTCAGCGCCCGATAAAGTTGCTCTATTCCCAATTATTACCCCTACACTTGCGGCAACAACTAAACCTTCAATCATATACTCATCTTCCTTTCCCGTTTCTTCCTGATAAGCTATCAGTGTTCCCAGGATAGCCCCTGACGCTCCCCCTGTAGGAAAAGCCACAATTCTGCACATGGATGCGTTGGCCTCTCCCACAGCCATTGCATAACCCACTGCTTTTTTTACAATTTTAGAAAGGAATGATCTCTCCGATTTCAAATATTTCTTTCCAGCACCTTTAACAAGCAGAGCACTGCTCTTGAATTCGGGGGACAGTGCTTTTGATAACGAGTCTTTCATCGATGACCATATTTTTGAGAAGAAC
>JALSOD010000116.1 GCA_026986655.1 Caldifarciminota bacterium
ATTGCATGACCGGCCTCGTGATACGCGATTTTTGTTCGCTCCTCATTTGATAAAACAAGACTCTTCCTCGCTGCTCCCATGAGGACCTTGTCTTTTGCCTCTTCGAAATCGTCCATTGTAACCTTCGCATGACCCCTTCGGGCAGCAATTAGAGCAGCTTCGTTTACAAGATTTGCAAGGTCAGCACCTGAGAACCCGGGAGTTCCTCTTGCAATTGTTTTGAGGTCCACATCATCGGCCAGTGGTACTTTTCTTGTGTGGATTTTAAGAATTTCTTCGCGTCCCTTTACATCGGGTCTATCAACCACAATCTGTCTGTCAAATCTACCCGGTCTTAGAAGTGCAGGGTCAAGGATATCAGGTCTGTTTGTAGCTGCCATAACAACGATACCTTCAGACGTATCAAACCCGTCCATTTCGACAAGAAGCTGGTTCAATGTCTGCTCCCTTTCATCATGACCACCACCGAGTCCAGCCCCTCTGAGCCTTCCAACTGCGTCTATTTCATCAATAAACACAATACATGGAGCATGCTGCTTTGCCTGTTCAAAGAGGTCTCTCACCCTCGCTGCACCGACACCCACAAAGAGCTCCACAAAATCCGAGCCTGAAATAGAGAGGAAAGGAACTCCCGCCTCTCCGGCTACAGCCTTCGCAAGCAAGGTCTTACCTGTTCCAGGTGGTCCCACGAGCAGCACACCTTTGGGAATTCGAGCACCCAGCCGTTTGAACTTCTCGGGATATTTCAGAAATTCGATGACTTCTTGGAGCTCTTCTTTTGCCTCGTCCACTCCAGCAACGTCGTTAAACGTCACCATGGGCCTATCTTCATTCAAAATCTTTACGCGGCTTTTTCCGAATTTAAACGCTTCCCGCGGGCCTCCACCGAACTGTCGTGAAAGGAACCACCAGAAGAGAGCAAAGAGCACAATCCATGGAAGATAGCTTATGAGTACATCTCTCCAGATCTGTTTGGGCTTGGCTTCAACATTAACGCCAGCCTCCGCAAGTTTTCTGACAAGCTGGGGATCTTCATAAGGTATATGTGTTACAAAATTTGTCTCCTGACCATTCTGAGTCTTAACAGGATTTTTGAAAATCCCCTTGATGTCTTTTCCAGCAATGGTTACCTGCTTAATGTTCCCTTTGTTAAGTTCATTTAAAAATTCCGAATAACTGATTTCTACTCTGGTGTAATGTGAACCACTGAAAAGCTGAATCATAATAATTGCCGTTAGAAGCAGGAACAGCCAGAGGAAAGTAGTCCTCATAAAGTTGTTTGGGGTAGGTTTCTTGTTGTTATTCATCATACATTTTTCACCTCTTCAGGGGTTAACTCCCGAATGTATTTTAATTGCCTGTATTTTTCTGCAAAATCAAGCCCGTACCCAACTAAGAAAAGATCTGGTACTTCAAAACCAACGTAATGAACAGGAACTTCTACCACGCGTCTCTCTTTCTTGTCCAGAAATACACATATTTTTAAACTGTTTGGATTTCTCGTTTTTAGAAGCTCATAGAGATATTTTAACGTCAAGCCTGTATCCACAATATCCTCCACAATTATAACGTCTTTACCATCGATACTTTCAGACAGGTCTTTGAGAATTTTTACTTCCCCGCTTGTCTCCGTGGCTTTCCCGTAAGAAGAAACTGCAAGGAAGTCTACTTCCGCATCTATGGACAACTCTCTGATTAGATCGGCAAGGAAGATGAAGGCGCCTTTGAGAATGCCAACGAGCAAGGGATTTTTACCGTTATAATCGCGTGATATCTCATCCGCAATTGCCTTGACACGCTCCTTTATCTCCTTCTCACTAATTAAAAATCCACCCTTCTTTTGGTTCAATTTTATTTACCTCCAATTTAACAAAAATGTCAGATTTTTCAAAATGATGTTTATAAACTAACGGAACCCAGAGAATTTTTCCACCTTGTCTTATAACTGGCAATAAATCACGCCTCCAGGCGGGTATTCTTTTCTCGATTAACAGGTTTTTTAATTTTTTTCGTCCAACCCCCGGAACCTCCACTCTATCACCCGGTCTCCTGGGACCGATTTCAAATTCCAATTCCGGATTGTGCCAGTAGAAAACAAACGGGTCATTTGTTTCCCTTGCATTTTCAACAATTTCTGCCCTGAAATTTACATTTGTGTATTCATTTTTTAACTCAAAAGGTGGGAGGAAAGTTACTTGTTCAAAACGAGGCAATTCTCCTTCGATGACGGCAAATTCATCGTAAGATTTCCAGATCTGTTTACGATCGGGCAATTGCAACCTCCCCTGTGCTTTTTTTAGTAAATCGATTACCTGCAAAATGTGGAGAAATTCTATGTCCAGGGACAATCTAAAGAACCAGCTTAATTCGAGGGAATGATACTTTTTCAGGATTTCTATGTCAAGAACCCGGATGCCTGGAAGCTGGAATTTAAAAGCTTTTTCGTAAATTTCCTCTGATTTCTTCTCGAAATAAGGTTTTTCAAGTTTAAAAATATCTGAAAGCTTGCCAATATTTTCCTCAAAACTTGGGAATTTTTTTATGACTGTTGGGATAATCACATGTCTGATGTAATTCCTCGTGTATTCGATGGACAGATTGGTTGAGTCAATAACGTATGGAATTTCACATTCTTCGAGGAAACGCATGATTTCATCACGTGTAAAGCCAATAATCGGTCTGATGATTTTCCCCCTTTTGGGAAGAATTCCCGCCAGCCCTGTGGGGCCCGTGCCACGAAAAAGATTGAATAACACGGTTTCAACAGAATCTGATAAAGTATGTGCTGTTGCGATCTTAGTCCCATCCCACTTCTCTAAAGTTTCTTCAAGGAATTTATATCTTAAAATCCTTGCCGCTTCTTCGATGGATAGGTGATGCTGTTGGGCGTATTCCTTTGTATTATCAAATCCTTCAAAAAATTGAAGATTCATCGATCGTGCAAAATCCCTTGAAAATTTCAGATCTCTATCAGCTTCAACCCCTCTGATTCCATGATGGAAATGGGCTACGGAGAGGTCAATATTGAGGATTCTTCTTAATTCGTTGAGTAATATAAGTAAAAATACTGAATCCGGTCCGCCAGAAAAAGCAACAAGTATGCGATCCCCTTTTTCAATTAATCCGTATCTTTTTGATGTATTAAGAACTCTTTCAACGAGTTTCTTATGATTGCAGGGCATCTCAATGATATTCTATAATCTCATTCCTCTCTTTTCCGACTGAGACAAGGGAAATATTTACCTCGAGATACTCCTCGATGAAGTCGAGATATTTTCTGGCATTAGCCGGCAATTCTTCGATACTGCGGGCAGATTTGGTTGATCGCCACCCCTCAAACGATGTATAAACAGGCTTTACCATATCCAGATTGTAGGGCAGATGATCCACTATAGAGCCATCCATTAATTCATATTGTGTAGCTACCTTTACCTCATCAAGTCCATCCAGTACGTCAAGTTTCGTAATAACGAGATTATCGATACCATTAAGCATGACTGAGTACTTGAGCAAAACGAGGTCGAGCCATCCACACCTTCTTGGCCTACCCGTCGTAGCTCCGTATTCCCCGCCCCTCTCTCGTATATGATCTCCAAGCTGATTCTCAAGCTCTGTCGGGAAAGGCCCCTTCCCGACACGCGTTGTATAGGCCTTCGAAATTCCAATAATTTCGTCAATGGCAGAAGGTGGCAATCCTGTGCCTATTGTTGCACCACCAGATATAGTATGTGACGAGGTGACGTATGGATAAGTTCCAAAGTTTATATCCAGAAAGGTTCCCTGTGCTCCCTCAAGCAATATGTTTTTGCCTGCGTTGATTTCATCATTCAAAAATAGGGCAATGTCACCGACGAATTTCCCGATTTCATCCCGCCAGTTCATTAGCATTTTAAAAATTTCATCAACAGAGTAAGTTTTATTTTCGCCAAGAATTTGCAGAAGATAATTATTAAAGGTTAGAGATTTCTCAATGGATTCCCTGAGCTTTTCTTCGTCAAATAAGTCAAATAGTCTTATTCCAATTCTCCAGTATTTATCTCTATAAGTTGGTCCAATACCTCTTTTTGTAGTGCCAATCCCCTTCCCGGAGGTTTCCTGAAGGGCATCTTCATCTTTATGAAAGGGAAGGGTAATGTGGGTTCTTCCGTCGATGATAAATCTATTTTCTAATGAGCTGCTTTTTTCTTCGATCAGTTTTATTTCCTTGAGTAAGGTATCAATATCAAGTACTACACCAGCCCCTATGGCTCCAATTTTATTTTCTCGAAGTATCCCCGATGGCACGAGATGAAAGATAAATTCTTCGTTGCCAACTAATACAGTGTGACCGGCATTGGTTCCACCCTGAAATCGGACAATAATGTCGTATTTCTCAGCAAGATAATCGACGATTTTCCCTTTGCCCTCATCTCCCCATTGCAGACCTACAACGACTGTAACCATTTTGCGTTCCTCCAAAATGTATTCTGAAACAGCTTGATTTTAATGTAGCATCCATATTCTCTCAATAAGGGATTTTAAAAGGAAGGCAGCTTCTTTTTCAAAGGAATAGTAATGTCAGTGGTTCAATCCTGGCTGTATCATTTAATAATCAAAGTGTGTGTGGAGGTGTGTATGTGTAACGAACTACTACAAATTAAGAATAGGTTAAGAAAGTTTGTTTCCGATAGGGATTGGGATAAATACCACACTCCTAAGAATCTTGCTGTCGCACTTGTTGTTGAGGCTGGTGAGCTTCTTGAGCATTTCCAATGGCTATCTGAGTGTGAGAGTAAGAATCTCGACAAAGTTAAAGTTGAAAAGATCGGTGAAGAAATTGCGGATGTATTCATATATCTTGTGCTACTTAGTGAGAAGCTTGGACTCGATATTTTCAAGGTTACAAACAGAAAAATAGATATAAACGAGGAAAAGTATCCAGCAGAAAAAGTTCGTGGAAGTGCCAGAAAATACAGTGAATACTGATTATTCACTTAGAAGTTTCTTTTTATACGGATTAGCAATTAAAGAACTTTTTGCAATAAGTTAAATTTATAAGTATGTTCTGAAATATCCGGGGAAAGTAAAAAAAACTCCACGAATAAAGGGCAATAACGGGAATGTTTAAATCCTCATAATTATGTTCAAGAAAGTTTTATTTTGAGTTTAATAATAAAAAAATTTTTACAGCCTTTCACCATTTATAGACAAATGATTGAGGGTGGAATTATCCTTTAAACATTATGGAACATGAAGTTAAACCGTTTTACCCTTTTAAATTTTGTCCATTCTGCGGCACTCGTCTGGAGACAAAGATTGTTGAAGGGAAGGAACATAATTACTGTCCCAAATGTGATATGATTATCTGGGAAAATCCAGTCCCGGTAGTGGCCTGTGTTGTCCTGAATGAACAGAAAGAAATTCTTCTGGTCAAAAGAGGAGTTCCTCCGGCTAAAGGAATGTGGGCTTTACCATCGGGTTTTATGGAGATAGGGGAGCAGCCTGAGAGAACCGCTATACGTGAGCTGGAGGAAGAAACTGGTCTCGAGGGAGAAATTGAGGAAATTGTCGGCATTTATGGCCAGAGTAGCATTAAATACAGGTGGATAATTTCTATTGGATACAAGCTGAAAATTATTGGTGGAAGCCTTAAAGCAGGAGATGATGCCGCTGATGCAAAATTCTTTTCACTTGATAAACTACCGGAGATCCCTTTTTCAACACACAAGAAGATGATCGAAAAAATAAAAGAGAGTTTGAGATAATCGAATCCCCCTGCACTACCTCGATTTATAGACTTCGTTTAGAAACCTCAGGATGATGTTGTTAAACTCCTGCCTGGCAAAAATATAGGGGAAGTGCCCGCCTCTCTCGAAAGTGTATTCAAAGTCCGGAGAAGTTTTTAATTTTAACTCCTCTTTTAATTCATCCGGGATTGTCACATCGTCGGCTGACTCAAGAACGGCGACAGGAAAATTCTTATTAAATTCTATTCCCTCGAACTCCATAAGTGCTTTTAGCCTCAATAATACATCCTTTTTACTAAGCGCATCTACGAGTTCGAGTAATTTGTTGATCCTGTTATACCTACCATACTCCTTCTTTACCACACTTTTTAAATAGAATTTTATCATTCCTTCCGGCAGAATGGGTGCGATGGAGATAATAAATCTGTTTCTGGACCTGAAATAGGTTGTTGATGCGAAAGTATTCGTGAGTATTAAAGAATCTATTTTTGAATTATACCTCGCGGCGTAAATCTGGGCAGTGAATCCTCCCATCGATGTACCGAGAATAGAGAATTTGTCAATTCCACGGTCAAATAATTTCTCAGCCACGCAGTCCACAAAATCCACAAGGGTAAAGTCAGTCTTTGGATAAGTTACGAGTGCGTAGGAAAAACCGTAATCTTTTAAGAATTCTCCCTGTGGTCTGAAGGTTTCGATATTGCCGAAGAAACCGTGGATAAATACGACTGTTTTTTCACTCCTTTTCTCGAGAATCATGTCGCACATAATAGTTAAATTTACATCTTTTAGAACCAAAGGTCAAAGATTATAATTAAAACCATGAAAAAACTTATTATTTCTGGATTTTTATTCGTATTTCTGGCTGGTGCATGTAATCCTGGAGGTTCTGTCGAGTCCAAAGTCAATAAATTGATCAGGGACAGGCAGTTTAGAAAGGCTGAATCTTTGGTTTTAGAGCAAGAAGAAACGTCTGGATTATCCCCCAGGTACAGAATTTTACTTGCAAAGGTTTATTTTGCATGGGGTAAATATACGAAGGCGCTAAAAACGCTGTACTCAATGAACAAAGACATTTATGGTAAAACCAAGAAAAATTACATTAATTTACTGCTTGAAATAGCTGATAGTGCCTATTCTAAGGGGGAGAAAAGATTGGCAATATATGCGTTGGAGAGAGTCGTTCAGTTTGATCCTTTTTACAATATTGGTTCGAGATTTAAAATTCTGGGAGATTATTATTACGGCAAGGGAAACTGTAAAAAAGCTGTTGAATACTATGAGAATTATCTTTCAATGGCTGGTGGCGACCTTCAGGAAATCGCTGCCCCCTATGCCAAGTGTCTTTATGAAGAGGGACGGTACAGTGATGTACTCGAAGTGATAAATGCAGCAGACCCTAAATTTGCAGAAAGAGACTGGATCTATGGAAATTCTCTCTTCCAGATAGGAAAGATGTTCTATGAAAGTGAAATTTATGATTCTGCCATCGTGTACTTCAAAAGGGTACTTGATTTCGATAAACCTTACACAATAATGGACGATGCGCTCTTCTATCTGGGACTATCTTACGAGCAGCTTGGAGAGTTTGATAAAGCAATTGAAACCTATGAAAAGTTGATCGTTTTTTACAAGAGATCACCTTATGCAGCGAGGGCACGTGATAGACTGAATATTTTGACACGATGAAGAAATATTTAGTGTTTGTTGCCCTCTTACTTATACTGTCTTCCTGCATACATAGACCAGCAGTGCCCCCTCTAAGGAAATTCCCTCTGCGTAGAGTAAAAATTTTTACGTGGCCGGTAAAGGTAAGAGTCGAACTTCTCAGATTCCACAAATTACTCAATTTTAGTGTGGAAGGGGACGTTTATCTGGAAGGGGAAACTCTATTACCGGATGGAAATTATTCTGCCAGACTAACGAAGGTTAAAGCTGCCAGATTCAAATATTACAAAATTCTTATGAGAACAGATGATTACAAAAAGGCAATGAATTTCTTTAACAATCTAAAAAGGACAGGTTTGGGAGACAGTGTTTTCTTAGTTGACGTGGGGGCAATCTTCAAACTTGAAGCTATGTCCATTGATAATCGAGACTTTTATGTACTCACAGGACCGGTTAAGAAGAAAAGGTCAAATAGGAACCTTTATTATGAACCGGTCTCAAATCCACACGGTGTATTTGAACTTTTCAACGATTATGGAGAAAAGATATATGAATTTGAAGATTCACTTGTTCTCGAGACAGAGAATGGATACTTTAACGTTGGGAGATTTAGAGTTTCTGGTGGAAAAATAATTCTCACTGTTGATACCCACGGAAATGGTGTTGTCATTTTTGAGACAGATATTGAGGATTATTTAAAAAGAGTACTACCTGCGGAAATGCCCCTGAATTTTCCGACAGATGCATTGAAAGCTCAATCTGTGGTTGCCCGGACATTCACATTTGCAAATCTCGGGAAATTTTACAGGTATCAGCCCTATGATTTCACATCAACTGTCACCTCTCAGGCCTTCCAGGATAGAATTTTTGACATCGCAGATAGTATAGTAAATTCAACACGTGGTGTTGTGCTTTTTTATAAGAATAAGCTTGCCCGTGCTTACTATCATTCCACGTGTGGAGGACACACAGAAGATATTACTTACATCTGGGGTGGGGAGCCGATCCCATACCTCAAAGGAGTAAAGGATGGTAATTTTAACCTTGATTTACAGGATCCGGTTGATATCAGGATATTCATTTATTCACCACCAGAAACAATTCTTTGCAACTTTAACAATGATTCTGTGATAATGCCTTATGTCAGAAGAAATTTCCGCTGGAGGGTGATCTTTAAAAGGAAAAAAATTGAAAAAATGGTAAAAAAATATACGGGAAAGGGTATAGGTAAACTTTTATCCATAACTCCTATAAAGCGAGGAGTCTCTGGTAGAATAACGGATATCGTTATCTCGGGTACCAGGGGGAGTGTTGAAGTTACCGGAGAGTACAAAATAAGAAAATTGTTTGGAGGACTCCGAAGCTCACTTTTTGTTGTGGATTACATCAGGAAAAATAATGGAGACATAGAGAGTGTGATCCTTAGCGGAGGAGGAGCGGGACACGGCGTAGGTATGTGTCAGGTTGGAGCTGGAATTCTTGCATATAGAGGATTTAAAATGAAAGATATATTAAAACACTATTTCCCGGGTGTTAAAGGAGTGAGATTGTATTGAGAAGGTTAATTGCGGTCACCTTTATAGTCTGGATTTTTGGTGCGTGTGGCCATAAGGCGCCGCCACCTGGCAAGCCGGATATTGAACCCCCTGTTTTAACAGTGCTTTATCCTGTGAATGGTGAGACTCTCTCTATTGATACCGTGCGTATAAAGCTTAAGATTGAAGATAAATCCCCGATAAAAATCTTGAGGATTGTTCTTGACGGGAAGGTTTATAAGTCAACAGGTGACACAGACAGCCTTTTCTTTACAACAGATAGTCTCGTAGATTCCCTCCCACATAAATTTGTCATAAAAGCCTCAGATGTATGGGACAATTGGGGAGCAAGTCCTCCTATCAATTTCTATCTAAAAGGGAAATGAAAGTAACTCGTAGATTTACATTTTCAGCCTGTCACTATCTCTCGAATCCTTTGTGGTCGAGGGAGGAGAACGAAAAATTCTACGGGAAATCAGCAAATATGCACGGTCATAATTTCACAGTGTATGTCTCTGTTGAGGGGGAGGTGGACAGAGAAACAGGAATGGTCATTAATCTTTCAAATTTAAAAAATGCAATTTCTCCGATTATCGACGAGCTGGATCATCATTGTTTGAATGACCTCTCGTATTTTAAAGAAAAATTACCCACATTAGAGAATATTGCTGTATTTATTTTTAAAAGAGCTAAGCCTTTTCTCAAAGATGTGATTCTCCGCTCTATTAAAGTAGAGATAGGAAGTGAATTTTCTGTAGAATTTTACGGGAAAGAGTCTTTGAAACGTTTAAGTTTTAAATTTTCTGCTTCCCACAGGTTATCCTCAGAGAAAGTGGGGGATAAGGATGTTTACGGAAAATGTGGCGAGGAGAAGCACGGACACGATTACAGCCTGGAAGTCTGGTTTCAGGGTGATGAAAAATATGCACGGGAGAAAATAAGCCAGATATTGAATTTCCTTGATCATACCGACCTTGATACGGTTAATGAACTGGAATTTTCTACCGGAGAGTATATTATCAAATTTTTGTGGGGAAGAATTGAGAAGATTGAAGGAATTTCACTCAGGAAATTGATCTTAAGGGAGACAGAAAATAACTTTTTTGAAATGCCATAAGACTGTTATACTTGCAGTTTACATTGAAAATACTGTCCCGTAATGTTAAAATCAGTTTATTCAATCTTTTAATATTGGAGGAAATTTGTTATGTCTCCGAAGATTACGGTTGGTATTATAGATAACCAGGATTATGCGAGGATTTCAGCAACCGGGAATCTTATAATTACCTCTGAAGATAGAGTCGTCCTCAAAGGGGAAAAGCCTGTTATAGAGGCCAGAGTCGTTGGTTCCCGTCCCTTGCCTTCGGTTTATAAAGTCTTTTTAAAAGAGTTTAAAACGATTCAGGAGGCAGAAAAGTTTGCAAGAGGTAGGTGTGAAAACTGTGGGATTCAGGAGGTTGGAAGAGATCTCGTTGATGATGGGAAAGTTGTCTTTTTCAACAGGGCTTACTGGCTCTATACTGGAGAATTTAAGAATTTTGAGGATGCGGAGAAAGAGAAGTTAAGACTTGAGGAGAAGGGATTTAATCCCTGGATCAGGGAGGAGTTTAAAGGTATACCGGAGGGAAAGATTTCCCTTAAATTAGATGATGGACGAGAATTATTGCTTGAACCACCTGTTGAGATTTATCCCTGTGACGATGAAAACTTCGTAGTTGTTTATAATGTTTTCATTGGTATTGGTTACCACTGGCAGCACACACAGGACCTGTATTTCAGAGGAATCTTGAGACTGTTACCTGGTAAAAGAGGGAAGCTTGTGGTTGTAAACGAGCTCACGATTGACGAGTATTTATTTAGTGTCAATTCTTCTGAAATGCCTAATGATGCGCACATTGAACTTTTAAAGGCGCAGACTGTTGCAGCGAGAGGAACGGTTCTTGCTACGATGAAAAAGCACCACTATAACGATCCGTTTGATATATGTCACGACGACCATTGTCAGGACTACAGGGGAGTTGGAAGAGAGAGAAAAAATTCCATTCAGGCTGTTTTTGAAACAGAGGGTGAAGTATTGTTCTATGGCGATGAAATCTGCGACACAAGGTTTTCAAAAATTTGTGGTGGGATTGCTGAGTCATTTGAGCATGTCTGGGGAGGAGAGCCAAAACCTTACCTTGTAGCTGTCTCTGATACTCTAATTGATGTCGAAATCCCTGTGAATACGGAGGAAAAGGCGAAGAAATTTATAGATTCCAACCCACCTGCCTACTGCAATTTAAATTCTTTTGAAAAAATTCCAGAGTATCTGGAGTTCGCAAAACCTTTCTTTAGATGGGATGTAATATATAGTCCGGAAGAATTGGGAAAAATTTTTAAGGAAAAGACTGGATACGATATCGGTGAAATTGTGGATATTGTCCCCCTCGCAAGAGGGGATTCTGGAAGGATAAAAAGATTGAAAATTATTGGTAAAAGGGGTGAGAAGATTATTGATGGTGAATTGAACATCAGACAAGCATTACATGGGACGACACTTTATTCGTCCATGTTTTATGTTATAAAGAAAGAGGGTAAGATTATTCTCAAAGGTGGCGGGTGGGGGCACGGAGTTGGGATGTGCCAGATAGGTGCTGCGATGATGGCAGAATCCGGTAAGATGTACGATGAAATTCTTTACCATTATTACAGGGGAGCCCGGCTAAAGAAAGTATTTGAAGGATTGAAAAAGGCACCTCGTGCCCCTGAGAATCTTCCGTCAAAAAAGATAGATTGGGAGGGATAAGATGAAAAAATTTGTCAGTGTGGGTATCCTGAGCATCCTTGTTCTGACACTCACAAATGGATGTATGGGATTTGGTATGTATGAAAATCCCCAAATTCTCGAAAAAGGGGAATCGAAAATTGGTGTTGGAACACCATTTTTCTGGGTTTCCAGCGGCGGTGCTGGAATATTTCCACTACCTGAGCTCTATTACAGGAGAGGTGTTGGCCATAATTCCGAATTTTTAGTTAATTTTCCGTTTTTCCTCTCTTCTGGAGGTTCTTTTTTCCTCCTGGAGAGTGGTAAATACAGGAGTGCTCTTTCTGACAATGGGATACTCTCATTACAGCTCGGTGGAGCTTTTAGTGGTGAAGGCTCTCCTGTGCTCTGGCTTGGACCCGGATTTTTCTTTAGAAACAAAGACAAAACCAAGATTTGGGGTGCTGAGTATGTTGTTTTTACGGCTTCATTGATAGATGACTACAGGACGACAACGAGCTTTATGAGAATTTATGCTGGGAGTAAATATAAGGGAAAGTATGCCCCACTGCTGGGCTTGCAGTTGATAGTCCCTTCTACAGGAAACATCCTTGCAGTGCTTGAAATGAGCATGGAGTTTGATTTAACTAACAGGAAGAAATAATTAACGGCTTTCCGTGCGGTCACTAAGACTTCATGGTGACAGTTTATCATCGAACTCAGAGTACGAGCAAGACACAAAATTAAAGAATTTTCGTGGATTGGAACTAATCTTTAAAAATGACGGAAAAGGTAACGATAAAGGTACTTTAAACTTGCTTTGACAGCATTCTCCGAAGCTCTTGGTATAAGCTGATTTCAAGCGCGGCACAATTTAGAGAGTTAAGCACCTCTATTTCTCTCATACCGTTTATACAAGTAATTTTTTACCCT